>JASFYV010000181.1:0-6090 GCA_045046925.1 Candidatus Marithrix sp.
GGAGTCATACCTACGCTCGTCTGCAAGCCGTTATTCTTTCTGTTCGAAAGCAAGGTCATAATGTTTTTACTTCTTTGCGGAATTTATTTTCTCCTACTTCTATTTCTTTTTAGTTATCATATCTAGTTACCTTTTTATGGTAGGTAGTTACGAAATATCTATCAAACGACATAGAGTCACTAAAAGCAATTATAGAACAGCTATTGGAAGAAATAATTGAAAGCAAAAAATGTACAATTGAACGCCCATAGCGTATAAATATTTACTCAATAAAATCTATTTCAATAAAATTTTTCGGCGAGTAAACAATTTTACCATCTGCAAGTCTATATCCAACATAAATTTTCACATTACCAGCTAAATCAAGTAGACTATTCCAAATATTAAGTTGTTGAACTGGTGCTAAATTTACTATTGTTTGGAAAGCTATTAAGTTTGAAATATTTCCATTCCAACTAACTGCTTCACCTTTATGACTTAACATATAAAAGCTATCCTCATGAACAGCAACCACTAAAATATCCGCTAGTTCATCAATATGTCTTACATCAACTAAAATATTACTCTGAATTATTACTTGGGAATTACGTTTGATAATTATTTTGCGCTTAAAATTATCACCATTTTCTGAAGTTCCACCAGTGAATTTTGCAAAACTGATACTAGTTGTTTGACCTTGCATAATAATAGAATTACCTAATGCTGGCAACTGAGCTATGTTATGAGATTGCATATAATCTCTGTGGATAGAGAAGGTAACATTTTCTCCAAAAGTAACTCCTTCTTCCCATGTTACATTTTCTGCGAGAATCACATTAGAAATAATACTATCAGACTTAATTAATAGTTTTTTCAGAGTAGCTGGTTGTTCTTTATCACCAATGATCTGTTTTTCCAAAATCCCACCGATGATGTGAGTATTTGGAGCTAAAAGAATATTTTCAAAGCTTCCATTAACTTTACTATTACTGAAAATTTTACCACTAAGCCTGCCTATAATTTCCCCATTTTTATTTAAACCAGTGATAGAAGCTCCGACAAATTCAAAATTATCCAATATTCCATTATTAACAATATAACCACTTAAAATACCACCACTTACTTGATTATAAATAGTTATTTCAGCATTTGATATTCGGCCTTGATTATCAATGTTACTTTTTATAATTAAATGTGATAGATTGCCTTTTTTACCAATAATTATATCAGTCACATCATTCCCACCAAAATTACAAACAGTATCAATAACATTACCAGATGAACAGATATTATTTCGCTGAACATATGGTTCTTGAATTGTTAAATTTGGGAAGTTGATTACAGGTTTAGGTAAATCATCATCTATAATACTTAATACTGAAGTTCCTAGTCCTAAATTAGTATTAATAGTGTTATCAATGGTTTGAATTGGAACTATAATTTTAGTAATTTCAGTATCATCTGAACTAGATAAATCAACTTGGACTTCTCCTACAATCCCAGCATGGTTTATATTTTCTGTTGGTTCTAAAATTTGGGGAATAATTGGTTTAATAACGTGAGATTTATCAGATATTACTACGATAGGTTTTACTGTAAAACTAACTGAACATGTACTATTTTCTAATAATTTAATTCTATCATTTGCACAGTTTTCTGACCATGACTCAATGATATAACCAGAATTTGGTTTGGCTGTTAGTTTAATAGTTTTACCATTTTCAAACTTATAGCTACATTTTTGGCTAATATTGCCGCAATCTATACCTGCTGGAGAACTGGTGATTTTACCATTTTTAGAATAAGAAACAGTTAAAATACGAGGGGTTAATTTAAAATAGGCAGTACAAGTATGATTGCTAATCATAAATATTTCTGTATCGCAATCTTCACCAATCCAATAATCGAATTCTGAACCGGAATCTACTGTAGTTGTCAATGTAACTCTGGAAGTAGTATCAAATTTAGTTTTACATTCAGTATCTTCAGTATGACAATTAATACCATTTGGACTACTTGTTACTGTTCCAAAACCTAAGCCAGAAAATTTTATTATTACTGTCATCGTGGATGGTAATGAGGTTGAACCACCAGAAGATGGTCGGATAATTTTAACATCGTTGTCAGTTACATCATTAACCACTGGTGCATATATGTTTTCATCTGAAAAGTCTAAACCTATGATTAGAGGGTCATGATCTGAAGCACGATAAGGATCAGCATTATACAAATCGGTAAGCTGTCCTATTGATTTTGATTCTTCATTATAATCAATTATTTTTGGTTCATCAGCATTAATATGCCATTCAGTTACACCGGTTATTTTGGAAGTTAAATTCGCACTTGCCAAAGCGTGATCAAGATAGCCAGCTTGACCATTAAAAATGTAAGAATAGGCGTTTATGCCATTAAATTTTTCCACTAAATCAGTATAACCAGCAGCTTTGATTGTGGTAATTGGGTCTTCTTTAGCGTAAGCATTAAGGTCGCCAATTATAAGAATATTATCGTTAGTAGAAAATTCGATTGCTAACCAATTGGTCAAAGTATTCGCTGCCTCAGTACGTTCAGCATTCCAACAACCTTGTCCATCATTTTGAGCTTCATTAAGGTTACCGTAACTTGGACAACTACTTTTGGCTTTGAAATGGTTAACTACTACAGTAATTTGTCCGGCAGAGGCATTTTCTTTAAAAGTTTGAGCTAGGGGAGGACGACGATAATTAAATGGAAAATCTGTGGTTGTCGTTGCAATATCAACTGGAGTTACGGTTTCAACTCGGTAAATAAGAGCTACTTTTATCGCATCTGAACCAAGTTCAAAATCAGGGGTAATAAAAGCATAAGTTGTATCTGTTGGTGCAGCAGTATTTAAACCATTTATCAAATCTTGAATAGCACTATTTATTCCATAACCGTTATTTTCCATTTCCATTAAACCAATAATATCAGCATCCATTGCCACAATAGCACTGATAATTTTATTGCGTTGACGGGTAAATTCTGACGCAGTATCTGCACCACGTGTAGTCGGGAAACCTCTATCACCGTTAAAATAGTTCAATACATTAAAACTAGCAACTTTTAATGTGCCACCTACAGATACTGGTATAGTTAGACGCGGATTGGCAGTAAATATTGGAATACTAGTGGAATGGATACGATATTCATTAAAACTATAAGTCAATATGCCAGTAATATTAGCAACTGTGCTGCCACTGCGTAATGTATTATTGGCACTAAGTTGTGGTGACGGATAGATAATTAATTCAGGATTGACATTCATACTACCATCATCAATGATAATACGGTTCAAGTCATTTTGGATTTGGAGTTCATTAGCAGCAAAACCTGGTTCTACAACATTGGTTGGACTAAACAAACGTCCATTCGATAATGTAAATTGGCCATAATGACCTAAGCTATAATTATCAGTAACGGTAAGTATTTGTGGTAAATTAACCAACATTCCTTCGTAGGATTCGAGAATAGAATTATCAGTTAAAGGCAAATTAATTATTACTGGAATGACAGCTATATTACTACTGCAAATGGTTACATTGCTAATATTTTTCAATTCGGTAAGGTCAAAATATTCATCAACTTCACCAGTTACTAGAACTACATCACCTACACTGACATCAATACCATTTGGATTGTAAATGAAAATACCTTCAAAGGTAAGTAAATTGCTGTCAATATCGCTATTTTCTTCTTGTATAAAGAAACCTTGTAATTGCTCATCAGCTTGAAAATCTCCGACGACTACACCTTCAATAGTATGAGTATTGCCGATTTCTGGGCTTGTGATACCGTTGCCTTGAATGGTATGGATTTTTGTAACATTACTACCACAACCATTAACATTACCAATAGTAGCTTTCATCTTTTTGAAATCATTGGTATCTGTGGCATTAGGAATACGAGCAACCGCTTCATCCTCTATCCCAGTAGCATTACCATTGATTTGTATTTGGTCAATTACTGTTCCAAGCGGGTCTTTTAGGATAATTGTGATGTTGTTACTCATTTGCCCATCACCTTTTACATTACCTAAAATTAAATAATCACCCTCAGCTGTATTAGTAAATCCCCCATCATTAAGAGCAATGTAAGTCGATACTTGGAAAGCACCATCTTTGTTGTTAGTTAAGTCACCAGTTACATCAGAACCATCATTAAGTTCAATTATCCAGTTAGTCAAATTTGACCCAGAAGTAGCAATATAAAGTTCTAGCCATTCATCCACCCCATTTGTTACATTGCCAGTTCCTATTTTGCCTGTAAAATTATGAGTACTCCAATCTTGTTGAGGATCAGTAACAATTTCATTAATTAATATATCGCCAGATATAGAAGGAAGGGCTTGACCAGTATTAAGACTACCAAAGGTGTTAGCAGTTGCCGTATTCCAAGTAAAGTCTTCATAGTTTGTACCAGTACCAGTTAGTTGTAATGAGTAACCAACTGGCGTATTAGCATTCTCAGTTACACCAATATCACTACTCATTTCATTATTAGCAACACCGTCGATAGCAGTAAAACTACTTTCGTAGCTCAAAAATTGGATCACAACATTATTATTATCAACCAACACAATGCCATCAGAAGTACCATTTTGTAAACCATTGCTCTTGTAGTTAATAACAACCACACCATAACCATTATCCAAATCAGGAATAGTACCACTCAAAGTATCAGAGCTTGCCGGTTCTGCACTTGGTGTAGTATAGATATTTTGGTCAGCTCCATTATAACGGACAATACTCCAATCAGCTAGATTAGTGCCAGCAGGGCCAAATATCTCAATAGCTTCGCTAATATCATCACCAATGTTATCATAATGGATTTCGTTAATAAAAACAGGAGTTAATGCTAATGCTGAATTACTTATAAGTAAATTGATAAGCATGAAACAAAAGGTCGTATTATATAACATGAAAACTCTCCTCAGAGTGATGTTTATGTCTTATTAAAATGTTAAATTATAATATTTGTCTATCTTCAGATAAAAATCAATTAAAATGCTTTTTTGTATATAAATTAAATTTAATGCTGTAACGGCTGTATCAGGATTATCATCATATTCATGAGTAAGCTTATTTCTAATAGCTCTAAGTTCTTGCCAATTATCTCCCGATTCGATCAAATCTAATTGTTCAAGACGATTTAGCCGATCGATAAAAGATTTAGTCTTTATTTCTTCTCCCAAAAAAAGTAGAATAGTTGGAAACAATCTTTGTCCTATAACATCCTGTAATTTAGAAAATCTAAACAAAAAATGATCGATTAATTCTACTTCTTCATTGCTCAGATTTTCATATTTATAAATTGTTAAAGGCATAAATACCGCCATTTTTTCATAGGCATAATTTATTCTGAAAGCATGTTTTTTACATTCTTTTAATATGCGTTCTAAATTTTCCTGATAAATATTCACAATTCAATTCCCGTTTGTTTTGCTTGTTTGTAAATAAATTTATCCTGAGTATTATTATTGATAACTAAATCTATTTTTTGTTCTCCAATAAGCTGTTTTAAATTGACTAAAAATTTTATTTCTTTTTCCAGTAAACCTTCCTGAATAGTTGTTTCAATATACAAATCAATATCTCCTCCTTTTTTTTTGTCATCTGTTCTGGAACCAAATAAATAAATCTTTGATTGGTTAAAATATTGTTGGGTACAGTATTTAATTGCTGTGATTTCGGTTGGTTTTAATCTCATGTTTACTAATATAGCGTATCCCTGTTTGTAAGATACTAAAACCATCGCATCCTGATGAGAAGATTAGGGGAAGTCGCATCCAATTGAGAAATGCTATACATCGATTTTCAAATAATCATCAACATAATGTTTAAGAAGCTCTGCTTCAAGTATAGAACAAGTAAGAGTTTGATAACCAATGCTTTATAAAATTTGGGAACGATATTTAACTAATTGTATATTTATGTCGAACTTAGGTTCTTATGTATTGAAAACTTGGCTTAATAAAGTAAGTAATTGGTATTTAAATTTGGTAGTCCTGAATAAAGTAGTGATGTATAATATGAGGTCAAATTTTTCTTACAAAAAAGTAATTATGATGAACTGTCCAAGCTGTAATTCAGA
>JASFYV010000182.1:0-5312 GCA_045046925.1 Candidatus Marithrix sp.
TTACCACGTTTTTCATGAACAGGTGAGTGTGAGTTGAGGTTGAAGCTGTGTGTAACCAGTGCAATTTACCTCCAACTCTTATTCCCGTTTCATCAAAATATACTATATCGGACGGGGGGTTGAGCGTAAGTTATGGATCCAAATACATACAATATTGCCACAGCAAACCTTAATAAAACAGAGGCAATAGCAGACATATATGTCATTTTGACATCTCCTTAAATTGTAATTATTAATTATAGACTAACTCGTAAGGTGTATAAACGAAGTGTCATACACCAAAACATATTTAATGGGAATAATTAAAAAAGGTGCATGAGACGCTATCGCTTATGCACCCTACGAATTAAATGTGTTTTGTATGCGGCTTACAAGTTTTGTAAAAATATTTTTGGGTATTTACCCTAATTATACCATGAAGTAATTGTTTTAATTCCGACTTTATTACTTTCGATCTATAAACAGTAACATGACTTATGGACGGTTTTATCACGCTGAAACCGGCACGCCCTGCGATGCTAATTATTGTGTCCGATGTGAAAGCATTTATATGATCTAATGGGTGTATTTTACGATAAGAAGACATATCAGTAACACTAGTGCAACCAGTGCAGTCGGGTGTTTCTAAAATTAAAATACCACCAGTAACCATTAGTTTACTCAATGATTGAAGTGTGGTTAGAGGGTCGTCTAGATGTTCAAGTACTTCAAATAATGATATTGCATGGAAACTAATGTTAGGTTCGGTTTCATTTATCAATTCATTAATATTTTGAAAAATAGATGCATGTTGCCCAAGCTTTCTCCGATCAAATGAACGATCAATTCCATATCCAACAAATCCGAAGTGGTCTGCTGTATTGAGAAATCCACCCCACCCACAGCCAAAATCTAATAAACGAACTGGTGCTTTGCCTCTAATGTCCCTAGTCATTTTTTCAAGACGTAATACATGTTGTACATGACTCACTGTCTTATTGAATCTATTCTCAGGCATGTTAGTTGAAGCCTCAAACTTTTCGATTGCCTCTTGACTCATCCAAGAAGTAAACCGTATTTTATTCCATTTTGGTGATAATACATACCTATGAAACATCTGGTTACAATCCTCACATCTAGCAAACAACCACTTCTTGTTCTCAATATAAGGAATAGGACTTTCACCCCATGGATCATTTTCTATTAAACCACGAAGTGGGTCGTTGCCAAATAAACCGCTCGATAATTTAACTAACTTATTTGAACCACAATTAATACAACAATTTCGGTCAATAAACTCTGCTTCTTTCTTAGACATAGATAGCTCCTCCTTTATTGAGCATAACTATTCTTGAGCCACATAATTAAGGATAATATTTCCAGTTACTCCGAGATATTGACAGAGTATTCAAGAAAATATCCCTAAATAATTATATTATTATAAATAACTATACTATAAATGGTTGGCATATTTATCATATTATGAAGAATATTTTCACATTTAAGGAATTATTCTATTCAAAAAATACTTGATAGCAAACAACTAAATCAAGCATACTGAATTTTATAATCCACAAAATAAGTTATTACTTTATTTAAAAAATGTCAAGTCCTAAAAAAATAAGTTACTCACAGAAGTACCTATTGGGATTGCTAAGTATATTCCACAAACCGCAAGCACGAAAAACTTTATTGGATGAACCAGAAAAAAAGACAGATTTAACGAATTATTAAATGTTGGATTGGTATTTTACAGATATTAAAATCAATAAATCCCTTGCCAAACTAGATAAGTTTCGACAAGGAACTATTTTTAAAGCATTAAATCCAACGCATCATACCCATTTCATGCTTATTAGCAAGCAATTCATGACAAGGTAAAATTCTAATCCGATAACTCAATCCACCACATAAATCTGGTTGGAAGGTTAAAGTATAAAGATGTTCACCGTTATCAAGACGATGCTCAGGTTTAAATTTATAAGAAGCAGTTCGATCTTGATTATCATCCCAAATACTTTGCAAATCATGCTGAGTTGGCAACAAAATTTCTGGATGATACACTTGGCGAGATAACAGCAATTCAACCGTTAAATCTTCTGGCCGTAAATTATTTAAGTTTACCGCAACTTGAATCGTGATAGATTCTCCATAAGCAAACTGTTTAGCTTGTGGTTCAGTCACTTGGCGAATATGTATCCCATTCCAATGATTTCTGACAGAGGCTTTCCATTCGGCTAATTCACGAGCCTTATTATAATTATCTTCTCTTAAACGTTGACCTTGTTTTTTAGCTGGTAAATATGAATTATCCAAATAATCATTCAGCATTCTAATAGTATTGAACTGCGGCAAAATTGTAGTCATAGACCGTTTAGATTTTTTAACCCAACCTGGTGAATAACCACCTTCACCTCGATCATAATACAAAGGAATTATCTCATCTTGTAATAATTCATATAAAGTACGAGCATCATCGTGGTCACGCAATTCTGTATTATCATTATGTGGAGAAGGTTTAATTGCCCAACCATTTTCTCCGTCATAGCTTTCTGGCCACCAACCGTCTAATACACTTAGATTAATTCCACCATTAAGAGCCACTTTCATACCAGAAGTACCACTTGCTTCCTGTGGATAAACTGGATTGTTTAACCATACGTCAACCCCAGAAACTAATCGGCGTGATAAGGCTAAATCATAACCTTGTACTACAATAATTTTACCAATAAAATCAGGTTCTTCACTTATTCTATAAATATCTTTAAGCAAGCTCTGCCCAGGAATATCAGCTGGATGAGCTTTTCCGGCAAAAATAAACACTATTGGACGATTTACATCTCGTAAAATATCACGTAACCTATTTATATCATTGAATAATAAAGTTCCACGCTTATAAGTTGCAAACCGACGAGCAAAACCAATAGTAAGAATATTAGGATTATTTGGATCAATATATTTCAGCAAATGTTCTAAATGAGTTTCTGAAATTTGATGCGGTAAATGTTGAGCAATCACTACATTGCGTATTACTTCTAACATCCGTGATTTAACTTTCTGTTTAATATTCCAAAATTGTTGGTCTGGGATATTAGCAATTCGTTGCCAAAATTCTTGATCGCATAAGTGATCCTGCCATTGTGATTCCAACACATCATCAAATAATTCTGTCCACTCCCTAGCTAACATTGATGAGACGTGAACTCCGTTAGTCACATAACCCATAGGATTTTCATTTGGAGATATTTCTGGCCAAAACTTAGCACAAATCTCAGCAGAAATTTTACCATGAATCTTACTGACTCCATTCCTATGCCTTGAACCATGAATAGCTAAAGTAGTCATATTAAAATCTGGATGATCATTAGCTAAACAACCTAAAGACAGAAATTCTTCCTGCGATAATTTTAAGTCGTCACTACAGAAAGAACCCAGATAATTCATCATCAACTCTTGTGGGAAGTGGTCATGTCCGGCTGGAACTGGAGTATGAGTAGTAAAAACTACATCGGATGCTACAATTTCTAATGCGGTTTTATAATTTTGACCTGCGGATATTAATTCACGCATTCTTTCTAAAATTAAAAATGCAGCATGCCCTTCATTTATATGCCAAATATTCGGCTGTAAGCCAAGTTTTCTTAATAAGCGAGTGCCACCAATACCCAACACAATTTCTTGTTTAATCCGAGTATGTTCATCACCACCATAAAGTTGACGAGTGATATTACGGTCATCCTCATTATTTTGTGATACGTTAGTATCTAATAAATATAGATTAATATGGCCAATTTTAGCTAACCAAGTTCTGGCTACTACATTGGTAGCACCGATTTTAACTTCGATAAGTATTTCATTGCCAGCTTCGTCTAATACTGCTGTTACTGGTAAATGTTGAGGGTCGTTATCACTAAGACTAGCAATTTGATTACCTTCAGCATCTATGCGTTGAGTGAAGTAACCTTGGTGATAAAATAAACCTACTGCCACGAAAGGTAAACATAGATCACTAGCTGTTTTACAATGATCGCCGGCTAAAATACCTAAACCACCAGAATAGACTGGTAAGCTTTCATGGAATCCATATTCAGCACAGAAATAAGCAACTAAATCATCCTTTTCTAATTGAGTTCCACCATCCTGTCGACTTTCATTATTAAGATAGTCACTATAATTAGCTAGTACTTGTCTATATGCTTTTAGATATGATGAGTCTTTAGCTGCTTTATGTAGGCTTCTTTGATCAACATTACGCAGAAATAATTTTGGATTGTGTTTTACTCGAGTCCATAATTCTCGATCAAGACGTTCAAATAGTTGTCGAGCCGGAGTATTCCAACTGTACCATAAATTATTTGCTAATTCTTCCAATTGTTTCAGAGATTCTGGTAAGATTGGTGTTACTTCTAGATTAAATTCTTGTGCTGACATTTCTCTTCCAAGTTTAATGAAAAGTGAATAACACTTAGGAGTCAATAGTATACAAGAAAACTGAATTTATGTACAGAATAAAAAAATTACTTGTTAATGAAGGGATAAGTATTAATAAGGAGATAGTAGGGAGGTTTCTGCGTAACTTTAATAATTAATTAAGAATTGCTATAAATAATATGAAACACACAAATTATAATCATTGTTTACGTCCAATATTTACCGAAAACATCGTGAAAACTTTGCAAAGAGGAGAATTGATCAATATTTACGGTGCTAAAGGGCAAGGGAGAAAACGTTTGTTAGAAGATTTGCAGAATTGTTAACTTGATGATATGCAAATGTTATTTATTAATATGAGAAATTTTGCTTGCAGTTATCAGGGATTTTTGGAGGCATTTGCTAAGGAAATTGATTATGTTGGTGATACTGCTCCTAAATTAGGGGATTTGGTGAATGAATTAGAGCGAAATAATGGGGATAGAAAAACGGTTATTTTGCTGCATAATTTTGATAGTTTGTTTGATAATGATAAGTTGCATGAAGATTATGGGATTCGGTTTTTTGATAGTTTGAATGCTATTGCAAATCATCCTGATATGGCTTTGGTTTGCATAACAGAAAAACCACATGAATATTCTGTAGTATATGTTAATAGAGATGTCAAAGGTTCTTGGTTAGATTTAAGATTGAAATCATTACCACTCTTAAACTTGGAGCAAATTAATGCTGAGTTAAAACGCAATTTTCCAGCTTTATATTCGGGTGAATTAAACCTGATAAGCAATATGGTATATATTCACAAATTAGGCAGTGGGCTTCGACAGTTAAATCCTAGATAAAATGTCAGATTATTCCAAAGAAATTAGACTAAAAATTAAGCGAAACGTTGGGTTAAAATA
>JASFYV010000183.1:0-7141 GCA_045046925.1 Candidatus Marithrix sp.
AGATTTAATTTATGACTGTTATAAATAATTTTAATTAAACGTATCGTAATGATTTATAAACATAAAAAGTTGGCATGGGCATGGTAGGTAGTTACGATATTTTTCCATCTATTTTAAAATAGCAATAAGAATTCGTAATAGCTCATCTAAATCTGCTGGGACACGAAATAGATTTAAATCTTGGGTTATAGATTTTGTGGTACGGTTTAAAATACCAAATTGCCAAATATCACCAGTTGAAACAACACCATACAATAATAATTCCTCACTATCAGTCCACTTCTCAATAGCTATTAATTCTACTGCTAGTTGCATAAAACCACGTTCTAAATCACTATTTTTAGCTTCAATAACTAGCAAGTTATTTTTTGATTGAAGGAAATAATCCAAAGTACCTTTTAACAGATTATTAACTGTCAATGGAAATTCTACCCTAATTTTTGTTTGGGTATAGTCAATAATATCCATCAAAATAGGAGCAATAATAAACTCACGTTTAGCAGCTTCGTTAGTTAAGTTTATATAATTTATATTTCTATTTAAACAAATTTTGAGTTCATTTAAATGTGATAATTCATCAGTAAAACTAGGTAATTCACAATCTTTTTTCTTAAATGAATAATCAAAATATGCCAGAATTTCTTCTCTATAATCGACTAATTTAAAATAATCTGCAAAACTGTATGAACTGCTTTCAGATAAAATTGGGTATTTCATTTTTTTATATTTAAGATGTTAAAAAAAACTTCTATTAAATTATCATATCAAAAAAAATATTTGATTGATTTTTATGAAATTTTGGTGGATTTACACTTTACTTCTACGAACTAATCAGCACGATCATGTACAACTGTAGTTGCTTTAGCCAAATTTGATTCAAGAGCAAACAGATTAAGGAGACCATTATCATTTAAAGGTTTTTCACCAGCTTGAGAAATAGTAAAAATTTGTCCAGCAATAGTAATTGTTCCATTACGCAGATCAAGACCAGTATTAGAATTAATTGAATAATTAATAGAGTTCCAGTACCACTACCATTGCTAGAATTGATATTTAACCAATCTACATTAGTTGTAGCAGCCCATTCACATCCGGGATATGCTTTGATATCTATAGTGCCGTTACTGTTATCACTACCATGATTTTTATTAGTATTATCTTCAATACTATAATTACAATTTCTAAAATTAGCAGTAATATTCTGGTTAGCAGTCATGGAAACAGTACACATTTTATTAGTGCTACCAGTGCAATTTGCACCACTCCAATCTATAAAAACAGCATTATCATTAGCTTCTGCGATTAAATTTACCTGTTCACCTTTAAGATACTGCTGCTTACAATTACTACCACAATTAAGATTTCCTCCTTTAACATTGCCAGCTATACTTTTATTAACGGTTAATGTATATGATGGAATACCAACTTGTATAGACTGTGTTGCAGTATTAGTGCTTGCTATACCATATTCATCTTCAACTTCTAAAGAAATTATATAGGTTCCAGCATTTTGATAAGTAATAGTAGGATTTACACCTGATATTTGCTGGTTATCAGAAGAATTCTAATCTTATTGCCAGCAGGGTCTTTTGAAGCACTGGCATCTAGCTTAACTGTTACTAGTGCAGTAGTATCATAGGAGGGATAGCAGTAGTAGTAAAAGAGGCTGTCGGTATCCCATTCGCAGCTTGGGTAATATTAAAGGTTTGTCCAGCAACAATTATGCTTCCGTTACGAATATTAGAATAGCGATTTAATCCTACTGAATATCCAATAACACCATTACCATTTTTATTACCAATAATTGTCAACCAATCTGAATTATGGCTTATTGCTTGCCACGCACAACCAGTTGGGGCAGTTACATTTATATTACCAGTGTTACTTTTTTCATTAAATGTATGGCTGTTTTTATTAATTTGATAACTGCAATTAATAAAATTTGCTGTCACTAATTTTGCTTGGTTCATAGTAACTACACATGATGGTTCATTACCATAACAATCACCATCCCAACCAGTAAATATTGAACCAGTTAATGGTTTTGCATTTAATTTAACTTGTGTACCTTTAACATATGTTTTAACACAGGGCATACCACAAACATTATCATCTACATTAATACTTCCATTATTCAATAGTTCGGACAGTTTTTGAAAACTAAGCTTAGTTAAAATTATAACTTATTGAAATTTATGTTTTTTATTATTTTATCACAAAATTAGAAATTACTTTAATAACAATGTGTTATAAAAACCGTCCGAACCATTGTTATTCTGTTTAGTACAATTATCATCGATATATTTCTGAATTTTGGCTTGTTCTTGTTCCCGCATTTCTTTCGTGTACAACATTGGCTCACCATCTTTATCATTCTTTACTAATAGTTTGTCAGTATTCAACAGATTTAGATTATCAGTGGCCATATCACAATTTTGTTTGAGTATCTCTGCATTTTTTGCAGCAATCTCTTCAGGTGATAAATTTTCTACACGATCACTATCTTTAGGGAATTTAGGGATTTCTTTTTTTATTTCAGGTATTTCAGAAGTTTCTTCACCAGAAATTATAAATTGTCCAGTTGTAGTTTCAATTTCTCGTGAGCAATCAGCAGTGGGAGTTTGAGTATATTGAATATTACCATCAGCATCTTGGCATTTATACATTTTGGCATTAGCAACTACAGTTACCAAACTTAATAATATAAATAACTTTTTCATAAGATAATCCTTGTTAGTATTTTAGAATTCTCAATCCAAATATTATAGCATAACTAGCATCATATTAATTAAAATCGGTAATACTAATATTGTTGAAATATTGCATTACCAAATTTTAGAATAATCATAAATTATTTACCGTTTGTATACCTCTCCATCACCTATTAATTTAGGAAAAAATTGATGACATGCTCTAATAATTTTGACTTTTGTTCATAATCAATTATATATTTAATTTAGTTAAAAACTAATCCCAAATACCTATGTATCAGCGTATATGCTTGCAAAACTTATTAATATCGATTATATTGACATTGCTATATAAGTTAAAAATCACAATCTAATCAAGGTTCAATACCAAAACTAATTTAGGGATCATAATGACTGAATTTGAAGGCCAAATATGGATTATTCAAAATAATGATGAAATTCACTTTATTTGCACTACGAAACGAGTTAAAAATAAAATTCAAGCAATTAATGAAAAAGGGCGTGAGTTACGAATTCCTAAAGATAAATTATTATGGCAACATCCGTCTATAGTTAAAGAACCAAATGATTGGAATGGTAAACTTGCAACGATAAAAATTGCTGTAAATTCAATATGCAAGGAAATTGATATAGATTTATTATGGGAAACCGCTTTAGAGTTAGAAGTATCCGCAATTGATGAATTAATAGATTTATACTTTGGTGGAGAAATTACTACTGAAAAAAGAGCTGCTATTTGGTATGTAATATCTGAAAATCGCTTATATTTCAAACGTAAAGGACAAGAATGGGAAGCGCGTACTGCCAAACAAGTACAAGAACTAAAAGACCAACGAGAACGAGAATTGCTTCGGGAAAAATCCAAAGCTTTAGCAGAAGAATGGCTACAACAAATATCTAAAAATACTATGCCAGCCGTTTTAAATAATGAAGGGTTTAAAATCTTAGATATACCAATTGAACTCATACCATTTATAGAACGTTTGGAAAGGTGGTTACGGGGTGATACGGATAAAGATTTAGAAGAATTAGTTAATAAAATATCTGGTTCTGTAAAGCTTACTGCTCGGGAATTAGTATTTGAAGCATTACAAAAGACTGGTCGGTTACCGTTTGATGCTGATAGGGATGTTATCGTAGCTGGCTTAAAATCAGAATTTTCTACTGCCGTAAATGAAGCGGCTCAAGCAATTGAAATTTGGCAACCTACTGAAAATCAAACTATTAATAATATATTATTTAGTATTGATGATGAAGAAACTCGTGAAGTTGATGATGCGATAGGAATTGATAAAGATGGAGAATTATGGAAACTTACTATAGCAATTGCCAACCCAGCTAGCGTTATCCAGAGTGGAGATATATTAGATCGTGAGGCTATGCGACGTGGTACAACTGTTTATCTACCTACTCAAACCATATTAATGTTACCAGAATATCTCTCTTGTAATATTGCTAGTTTGACTGCTGAACAAGTGCGTTCCTCTTTAATAATAAGAGTTTGGTTAGATTCAGAAGGACAAATTGTTAATAGTGAAATTAGCAAAGAAGCAATTACAGTATTAAAACGCTTACATTATACTGATTCTGACCTGTTAATTAATCAAGGTGAAGATAATACTGCTCAAAAATTACGAGAATTATTAAATTGTGCTAAGCAATTGCAAGCTCAAAGACAAGCCGATGGTGCTTTCACTTTACAACGTCCAGAATATAAGACTAAAGTTAATGCTGGTAAAGTTACGATTGATATGATTGATACTAATTCTTCTAGCAGATTGATAGTGGCAGAAATGATGATTTTGGCTAATCAAATAGCAGCTAAATATGCCTATCTACATCAAATTCCATTAATTTATCGAGTTCAATCTCCACCTCTTGAACCAATTACTAAAACAATGACTTCTGATCCATTAGCTTTGCATAAGGTGCGTAAATTGTTAGGTCGTTCTTCTTTATCTTTACAACCAAGTCTACATAGTGGTTTGGGATTATCTATGTATACTCAATTAACTTCTCCTTTACGACGATTTGCCGATTTAGTAATGCAAAGACAATTGATGGCTCATTTGGTTGATGAAGAATTACCATATGATAAAGACGAGCTGTTAAAGGTATTGGAAACAGCGGATAGAACGGTTCGTTCTGCTAGGCAAATCGAAGGTGAAGCTAAAAAACGTTGGTTTATGCAGTATTTAAAACAGTCATATAGCAATGTTTCATTGGAAGCTCTTGTTGTGTATGAAGTAAAAGGAGGCTATAAAGTTGAATTACAACCTTGGGGAGTAGAAGCATATTTAGCAACTACTCAAACTTTAGAACCTGCTCAATATGTTACTACTATAGTTGAAAAAATTAGAGTTAAAGCTGGTAATGTCCGTTTAAAATTAACTAAATAAGGAATTATAATGTCAGATAGAAAATTTATCCCTATCAATATCGCCATTCTTACAGTTTCAGATAGTCGTACTGAAGCAACTGATACTTCTGGCAAAACTTTGGTAGATCGTTTAACTGGAGTTGGACATAATTTAGCCGAAAAAGTAATTGTACCAGATGATATTTATCAAATGCGAGCAATAGTTTCTAAATGGATTGCTGATTTGGATATTCAAGCAGTTATAACTACTGGTGGAACTGGAGTTACTGGTAGAGATTGTACCCCAGAAGCTATCCACCCTCTATTAGATAAAGCTTTGGATGGGTTTGGAGAATTGTTTAGAACAGTATCCTATGAAGAAATAGGTACTTCCACTCTACAATCGAGAACTCTAGCTGGAGTTGCTAATGGAACTTATATTTTTTGTTTACCAGGTTCATCAGGTGCTTGCAGAACTGGTTGGGATAAAATTATTCAAGCTCAGTTAGATTATCGTACTAGACCGTGTAATTTTGTAGAAATGATGGATAGATTATTGGAAACTTAAAGTTATACGGCAATTCTTAATGCTTAATTAAATTCAAAAAATCAATTAGTTATATTGTTATAATTATATTCAATTGGGAAATACTATATTAAAAATATTGTAATCTAAATATGTTAATAGTTAATTCAAAAATAAGTAATAGAGAACCAAATGATTTTAATTCTGGAAATAGTTTTAATTTTAAAATTGATGAAGAGTACTTACGCTATATAATCAATAAAATCTCTATTCCTAGGCATTATATTGCGGAACATGATAATAATATTGCAATATTGGTTAATAGAAGAATTTCAAAATATGGGTTTTGAAGCTTCATGTCAAGGAAAATATGATAATGTTTTAGCTACTTACAATTCTCCATTATCAAAATGTAAAATTATATTGGGAGCACATTATGATAGTGTTCCAGAATCTCCTGGAGCTGATGATAATGCTAGTGCGATAGCTGGATTACTTGCAACAGCAAAAATATTGAAACAAACTACTAGTTTACCAGTTTTATTTGTTGTTTTTAATAGAGAAGAAGATGGTTTGTTAGGTAGTAGTGAATTAGCTAATATTCTCTCTCACAGTAATCAATTTAGCTGTATTCATATTCTTGAAATGATTGGATATTGCAGTAATGAGAAAGGTTCACAACAAGTTCCTCCTGGTTTACCTATAAAAATAAGTGATATTGGCAATTTTATAACTATTATTTCAAACCACAATTCCAATCAGTTTGTAAAACCAATTATACAAATAGGTGAAGATTTTGTACCTTCATTACCTATTAAAGCTCTTAAGGTATTTTTTGGGACAGAAAAATATTTTCCACATTTATTGAGAAGTGATTATGCTCCTTTTTGGGATAAAAATATGCCAGCTATAATGTGGACTGATACTTCTGAATTTAGGAATCCTAATTACCATAAATCAACTGATACGCCAGACACAATAGATTATAAATTTCTAAAAAATGTAACTGAACTACTTGCTCGAGTAATTTATTCTCAAATAATTTAATATCTTTACAGGCTTGGATTACCTCTAGTAAATCAAAATCTATTGTTTCTTCTCTACGTGTATAGGACTTAAACTCACTGATTTGCACTACAGTATCATCCCACTTCCATCAGACTATTGGCGCTTCCAAAAGACCAGTTAACTTAACATAGCCGAATCAAAAGGAACATCAAGAGCGGGGATTACGAATTAAAAACAGTTTTTAAAGATGGGTTTTAAAGGTTTATCAGAGGTTTTATGGTTAAATCATGTTCAACTCGTAAGGTGTATAAGCGGAGCGTCATATACCAAACCCAATTTAATGGGAATGATTGTGGAAAGGTGTATGACGCTCTATACACCCTACGAATTAAACATGTGTTGTATACGGCTTATGAGTTACTCGACCCTGGTTTTTATTTTTTTATTTCGACTCCTTCTTTTATTGAAAATATATTATCATATGCTTCTTGGTCTGGAAAAGGCCAAAAATCGTTATCCGTATAGGTTGGAAGAATA
>JASFYV010000184.1:0-4704 GCA_045046925.1 Candidatus Marithrix sp.
GAGAGATTCTTTGTATAATATACTAGCTAATATTGGAAAAAATTATAATATTAATTTTACTTAATTTTTGGTAATATAATTTTGTCTTCCTACTTATTATTAAAGTTTCCTTAACTTAATTGCAGTGTAGCTTAAGGATCAATGCCATTAAGTTAAGCAGGGCGAACACATAGGTTCGCCCCTACAATATTGAAATATATTACATTATGTAGGGGCAGACCTGCGTGTCTGTCCTTAACTTAATGGTATTGAGCTTAAGGATGGGGAGATATACAAACGGGAAATTTTAATAGAAAAATTTAGTAACTCAAGTTATTTATCAACACATTTTATGCAACGAGTATTTGTTGGATCAACAGTAAGTCGACGAATAGCTATTTCTTTTCCACATATGAAACAATCGCCATAATCACCTGATTCGATCCGACGTAATGCACCATCAATCATTAGTAATTTACGTTGCTGTCGCCTAGCAAGTTCTTGTGCCATTTGTTGAGATTGCATGGCATCCATACGAGAAAGCCTACCAACTCTAGCTTGATCCAATTCTATTGGTTTGCTAGAGTCTTTATATATTTCTTCAAGTTCTTGCAATTCTGTTTTTAAAATAAGCAACTTTTGCTTAATCTGTTCAATCTCTATATTGTTCATCATTGTTTAATATTTATAGTTTATAACTAACTATTATGCTAAGATTAAATTTTTTGTCAATATTTATAACATATCCTAATTGAATTTATTACAGCAGTACAAATAATTGATTTTTTTAAATTTAATTAAGAATTAAAAAAATATTACTATAAATAATACACACAACCTATCTATGACTACTCCTAAATATTCTCCAAAATCAATTAAAATTACCGATATGCCAATAGACGAGCGTCCTCGTGAAAAATTATTACAACGAGGTGCTGAAGCGTTAACTAATGCTGAGTTATTAGCAATTTTTTTACGAACTGGAATAAAAGGCAAAAGTGCCATAGATTTAGCTAAAGATTTATTGGAAGAATTTGGTGATTTGCGTAGTTTATTAGGAGCAGAACAACAACGATTTTGCCAAGCTAAGGGTTTAGGTGATGCTAAGTTTGCACAGTTACAAGCTTGTGTGGAAATGAGCCGTCGTTATTTACGAGAATGTTTAGAACGGGGAGATATTTTATCCAGTCCAGAGGATACCAAAAACTTTTTACTTACAGAACTCAGTGGTTGCTCTCAAGAAGTATTTGCTTGTTTATTTTTAGATACTAAACATAGAGTTATAACTTTTGATAAAATGTTTTTTGGAACTATAAATAGTGCTAGTGTATATCCACGTGAAATTGTGAAAAAAGCTTTACAACATAATGCAGCAGCTTTGATTCTAGCACATAACCATCCTTCTGGCATAGCAGAACCTAGTAACGCTGATGTACAGATAACGAAACGTTTAAAAGAAACTTTGGAATTAGTGGATGTACGAGTTTTAGATCATTTTGTAATCGGTGATGGCTATTGTGTTTCTTTTATTGAAGAAGGACTTTTTTAAGTATTATAGCGTTTCCCGATTTAGTTAAATACAACTTCCTCTAATCCCCTCCTTAAATAAAGATGGGACGAAAGGGGTGGTTTATGTACTTTACATATAATTTAGCTTTGTAACTCTAGTTTATTAAATTAGGTTAAATATAGCGTTTTCCAATTTAGTAAATACCAATCATCCCTTTGCTCAATGCCATTAAGTTAAGGAAAAATTTCTTGTCATTCCCGTAAAGTTTGTCCTCAACTAGATTGGAGAACGGGAATCTAGAATCTCTGGATACCCACTTTCATGGGCATGACAATTTTATATGAAATCCTTAACTTAATGACGTTGAATCTCTTGTCTCCTTCCTAAGCTTAGGAGCAATACTATTTTAAGGAAATTGATTAGGGTAACCACAAGGGATTACCCCTACAAATCATCATGTTTATGTAGGGGCAAATCTGGTTGCTCTTAACTTAATGGCATTGAGGAGAGAGGTATACAATCGAGAAATGCTATAGCCTATTAAGATAATGACAATTAATAATTTAGTATGGTATTATAATTCAATTAATCATCATTAAACTAAAGACTTTGGGTAAATCAGAATTAACCAGTTATTTATAGAATTAACATAAAGTTAGATAACTATATTCATAAATCTATAGATACCGAATCTATATAAAACCAGTCTAATTTAGGAAACAATTTATGGCAACCGGAAAAGAAATCCGTACTAAAATTTCAAGTATTAAAAGCACTCAGAAAATAACTCGGGCAATGGAAATGGTTGCCGCAAGTAAAATGCGTAAAGCACAGGATAGAATGCGTAAATCTCGTCCTTATGCAGATAAAATGCGTGAAGTTATTGGGCATTTAGCTCATGCTCATCCTGAATATAAACATCATTATATGATAAATCGGGAAGTAAAACGGGTTGGAATAATCATAATTTCTTCTGATCGTGGTTTATGTGGTGGTTTAAATAATAATCTATTTAGAACTACTGTAACATCCTTAAAGGAATGGGATGAAGCCAATATTAATATTGATATGTGTACAATTGGGAGTAAGGCCAGTGGATTTTTCCGGCGATTAGGTGGCAACATTATAGCCCAGTCTGAGCATTTAGGTGATTCTCCGACTTTAGAAAGTTTAATTGGTGCAGTCAAAGTTATGTTAGATGATTTTGATGGAGGAAAGATTGATCAGTTATTTGTAATATATAATCACTTTGTGAATACAATGATCCAAAAACCTATGGTTCGTCAATTATTACCAATATCTGCGGATATAGAAGATGAACAGCTTAAACATCATTGGGACTATATTTATGAGCCAGAATCTAAAGAAGTATTGGACGCTTTATTGACTCGTTATATAGAATCGTTAGTTTACCAAAGTGTAGTTGAAAACGCAGCCTGTGAACAAGCAGCACGTATGGTAGCAATGAAAAGTGCCTCTGATAATGCCACTGACCTTATTGATGAATTACAATTGGCTTATAATAAAGCTCGTCAGGCTGCAATCACTCAAGAACTATCAGAAATCGTTGCTGGAGCTGCTGCAATTTAGAAATGCTATGAATCTGTAATATTAACCTGCAAACAGCCATGTTATGATATTAGCCTATTTTTAAATTCAAAAAAAAGGTTGTATTATGACATTAACTTTACTATCAGCTTTTATTGCTGGTTTGGTGGGTTCTACTCATTGTGTCGGTATGTGTGGTGGGATTGTTGGCATGCTGACGATGAGTTTACCAAACAATATTCGCCAATCCTATCTACGTTTAATTCCCTATTTATTAAATTATAATATTGGCCGTATTATTAGCTATGTTATTGCTGGTATATTAGCTGGATTTTTGGGAGGCCAATTTGTGCAATGGTTGCCGTTTACTAATCCTAGTATTATTGCCAAATGGGTATCGGGATTTTTTATGATTGCCTTGGGATTGTATATTGGAGCATGGTGGCAAGCATTAACTATTTTAGAACGAATTGGGGCATTATTTTGGAATAAAATTAAACCATTGGGCAAGAAATTTTTACCAGTTAAAAATCCTCTACAAGCATTGGGGCTAGGTTTAGTTTGGGGTTGGCTGCCTTGTGGATTAGTCTATGCTGTGCTATCTTTCGCCATAGTATCAAAAAATGCTTGGGATGGAGGATTGTTAATGTTAGCTTTTGGGTTAGGAACTTTACCAATGTTACTTACAATGGGGGCAGCAGCAGAATGGTTAATCAAATTATCTCAAAATATTACCGTTCGTAGAATAGCTGGGATAATAATCATTTCATTTGGTTTATTGATGTTATTCATGCCAAAGCATCATTGATATCTCAAAACTTTTTGATTCAAACAGATATTCCTTGACATATGAAGGATTATATATAATAATGGTCAAGATATATGCGCTCGTGGCTCAGCTGGATAGAGCGTTGGCCTCCGGAGCCAAAGGTCACAGGTTCAAATCCTGTCGAGCGCGTATCCATTCTTCATATTCCTTTGTGACAATCTATACAAATTTTCCCCTTCTCAAAACCTTCATTATGTTGTTTTAATGCTAGTTTGCAATTTATAACCATGATAATTCCGACATTCTCTTGAATCAATAGACTTCATATCTGACTAAGGAAATTGATTAGGGTAACCACAAGGGGATACCATAACATTATGTAGGGACAATCCTTTATGGTTGCCCTAAATCTATCACACCAAATCTTGCATAATCTTGTTCTAAAAGATAAAAACAGTTTACAGTAACCTTAGTTTGACGTAAAATGTAATAATTTCAATATCATTCCCAAATTTTATTTGGTAACGCACCGATTATCAAGCTCTGCTTGGTTTAAACTTGAAGCAGAGTTTCTAAAACATTGTGTTCCTAAATAAAATTTAGGAACATAAGATATTTACATCGAACTAAGGTTACAGTAAACAGATAGTACAAGTTAAATAGTTGATATTAGAAATAATTAACCTTACTAACATCTTTCTTGAGTCGCTGGTCTACTTCCAAGATAAAGTTATTTAGCATCCTATCTAGCTACTATAGTACTATTTAAATTGAAAGGTTGTATTTTTGATGTTATACCATTGTGATTATGGCAAAAATATATAGATTTTCGTGAATGCGTTGTGCAAAATGTTCTTGCTGGTATGGCTCGTGTAGAGGCGATTCGTATCTTCAAAAT
>JASFYV010000185.1:0-4025 GCA_045046925.1 Candidatus Marithrix sp.
AAAAAATATTTCACGAGATGCATATGTTTTAGTGCTAGATATTCGTAATGGTAAAGTAGTACCTAGTAAAATAGTATCGAAGAAAGTTGTGAAAAAGACAACTGTAGTTCCAAGCAAAAAAGAACCAATAATTATTCAAAAAAATGAAGAGATAAAAGAAAAAATTGATTCCCCACAAATAGAAGAATCAACTTCAATCTCTAGTGCAAGTGAAGAAGAAATGGTTGAGCCAGTTTCTGATAACATGGAATATTCCATTGAAGACACTACTATGATTCCTGAATCACAAATCAGTTATGATTTTTTTGTAGGACTAACACTTGGTGTTTCAAAATTAGATGTTAGTACAAAAAATGTATATGGTAATGTTCCTTTTAGTATTGATTACTCAGGAATAAATTATGGTCTTGAAGCTGGATACAATTTTAATAAAAATATTTTCATGACAATTAATTATCAGCGCTTAGATTTAGATGACATAAATATTAATAACGTATTTTCATCAGTAAATTATAGATTTAATGAAATGTACTCAACTTTTCCATATATGGGTATTATAGCTGGTTACAGTATGTTGTCTTGGAAAAACAATCCAGCAAATGTAACTTCTACAGAAGCTTCTTATTCTCTTTTTGGAGGGCTACAATTTGGTAGTGATGTACCAATAGGTGATGATATGTCAATATATGTATTTTACAGATACATGATGCTCAATCATACAGCAAGTGTAAAAACAAGTAGTGCTAAAAAAGATATAGAATATAGTGGTGAGCATGATTTTAACATAGGTATTAAGTATAGTTTTTAATACCTTTAACTGCATAACTAAAGTAAAACTTGCAAAGACCAAGAAAATTAAGCCGGTAATTAGAATTGCAGATTGTAAACTGACTTTATCTGTTTGCCAACCTACAAATGGCCCGATAATGGCAAAGAAAATCCTAATCACAAAGTTTCGTACAGATAATACTGTTGCTCTTACATCAGAATTACAAAGTTGATTTATATAATCTTTTAAAATTGGTGTAGCAAAGCCTCTAAAAATGTAAAAGATAAATAAAATTAAAAGACCCCAATATCCAACTACTTGACTTAAGGCTATAAATCCTAAAGGAATAAATATTGAGATTAGGATAAGTGAGTTTGTTTTTTTTAATCTTTTTTCAATTTTATAAGCATAAAGAGCTACTGCTCCAACAGTAATGTTTAATACAGGCCAAATAATACCAAAATAAAACAAAGGGATTTCAATTAATAATAAATATTTCTGGACAATTAACGTAGCCATAGTTAATGTGGCTGCTCCAATTATTGAAGAATGAAGAATATTCCAGCGTAATGCCTTATTGTAGTAAAGTGAATCTTGCACAATTTTAAGAATATACTTAAATCCAAAATTCAATGCTGTAGTCTTACGTTCGGGTTCAATTAATGTTAATGCTGCAGGAATTGCGATTAATGCAACTCCGGTTTGAACAAAATAAGGAAACCGCAAACTTATTCCCACAAGAATACCCCCTGCAATTCCGGCAAGAGTTTCCGATAAATTCCCTATTGAAATTACACGGCCTTCATATTTTGTATACTCATCTTTTTTCCCAAGATCATCTAAGGTATCGTATAACATTGCTGAATCAGCGCCGGAAATTAAGCTTTGACCAAATCCTAAAATAATTTCAGCAATTATAAACCCAATTAGTCCGTATGAAATACTGTATGTGAAGAATCCGATAAAACCCAGAATCGTACCAATAATTAAAGTCTTCTTTCTGCCCAATACGTCAGCAAGATAACCTGAAGGAATTTCTAAAACCACAATTGAGATTGAATAAATAGCTTTAAGAATTGCAATCTGACTAAATGTTAAACCATTATCTTGATAAAAAGGAATCATAAATGGCATAAACAACATAAACCATTTTGCTATTTTTATTAGATAAAGCTTTGAAATATTTGATTTTAACGATTTATTCATAGTTGCATATCAAGGCGCAAAGATAAATTAGAAATCATTAAAAATATAGAATATTTACAGCTTTAAATTTTACAAAGCCTAGTATTTAATTTTTTTTTTTTTAAACTTGAATTATTATGTTTAAAAGTATCAAAGAAATGTATCCTAATATTTTAAATATTGTAAATTTGTTTCGTTAATTTAAACTAAAAAAAGCTATAGCAATGGGAATGACATTAATCGAAAAAATTCTGGCAAACCATTCAAAACAGGATGTAGTTAAACCAGGCGATATTACTGATGTATATATGGATGTTAGAGCAGCCAGAGATTTTGGTGGTGCTAATGTTGTTAAAAATATAGTGAATAATGGATTAAGCCTTGATGATCCATCACGTACGTTTTTCACTTTTGATTGTAATCCAACAGGATCGGATCAGAAATATGCAGTAAACCAGCAAATATGTAGAGATTACGCAAGAAATCATGGTATTAAAATTTATGATATTGATGCCGGGATTGGAACACATTTATTAATTCATGAAGGATTAGCTTATTCTGGTTCTACTGCTGTTACAACAGATTCTCACGCAAATATATTAGGTGCTGTTGGTGCATTTGGACAAGGTATGGGTGATCAGGATATTGCTGCCGCTTGGAGTAACGGAAAATCTTGGTTTAAAGTTCCAAAATCAGTTAAACTGAATTTTACAGGAGAAAAGCCTGCAAATGTAACTGCAAAAGATATAGTGCTAAATTTATTAAAGCAATTTGGTGCAAATACTTTGTTAGGATACTCAGTTGAATTTCATGGCGAGGCCATCGATAAATTAACACTTGACGAAAGAGTAACAATTTCCTCAATGGGTACAGAGATGGGTGCTATAATTTTATTATTAACTCCAAACGAGGAAATAATGAGATTTAGCGAACTTAAGGCTGGAAGAAAACTTGAATTAGTTACTGCTGATGCAGATGCTGATTATGATCAAATATTTGATATTGATATTTCAAAATATATTCCAAGAGTTTCACGTCCGGGAGCACCTCACGATACTGTTGATGTTGCTGAAGTAAAGAAAACAAAAATTGATTCAGCATTTATTGGTAGTTGTACCAATGGACGTATTGAAGATATGAGAGCTGCAGCTAGTGTTTTAGAAGGACGTCAAGTAGCGCCCGGTGTAGTTTTAAAGATTGTGCCATCGACTGATCAAGTGTGGAATCAGGCCTTAGAAGAAGGATTAGTACAGATATTTAAAAACGCAGGTGCTTTACTTTCAAATGCAGGTTGTGCAGGTTGTGCTGCTGGACAAGTAGGGCAGAATGGACAAGGTGAAATTACCATCAGTACAGGAAACAGAAATTTCCCTGGTAAGCAAGGTAAGGGGGAAGTTTATTTAGCATCTCCTGCTGTTACAGCTGCATCGGCTGTAGCTGGTTACATTACTACTCCAGATGATATTCCTGTTGAACCAATGGTGTTTATGCCTTCTGGAGAAAAAGCAAATGAGCAAGTAAAAGTAGAGAAGAAAAAATCAAAGGATAAACCAAAAGTAGTTGAAGGACGAGTTTGGTTCATCGATGAAGATAATATTGATACAGATATGATTTATCATAATAGATATCTGTCTATTACCGATATTAATGAAATGGGACAATATGCTTTTGATAATCTGGAAGGTTATCAAAATTTTGCTAAAGAAGCCCAAGACGGTGATATAGTATTGGTTAAAAAGAATTTTGGTAGTGGCAGTTCCCGTCAGCAAGCCGTTGATTGTTTTGTTCCTTTAGGTGTTCAAGCTGTTGTAGCTGAATCTTTTGGAGCAATTTACGAACGAAATGCTATTAATGCTGCATTCCCAATTATGTCTTATGATACTTTGGAAGGTTTAGAATTAAAGCATTTCGATAAAATCAAAGTGAACTTTGAAACTGGAGAAATTTCAAATCTAACAAATGGTAAAACTGTAAAAGGAAATCCTTTTTCTGATGTACAGATGGAAATTTATTTAAAAGGGGGAATCTTCAATTAATTATTAAATGGATAATTAAAAATTAGAAATTATGA
>JASFYV010000186.1:0-5537 GCA_045046925.1 Candidatus Marithrix sp.
GCACAACGCATTCACGAAAATCTTTACTATATATTTTTGCCATAATCTCAATAGTATAACATCAAAAATACAATTTTTCAATTTAAATTATACTATAGTATACTCAAAGGTTTTAATGGTTAATCATGTTTTATCTTTTAATCCTGTTCAAACAATTATTTTTAACGGAGAATACAATATGACAACTAAAGAACTTATCCAAACCGAGTTAGATACATTTAGTGAAGATAACCTAAAAGAATTATATGTTTTAATTCAAAAATTTGCAAAAACTAAACATGCTCATCAAAGTTTTATGGAAAAATTACAGCAAATCCACATTGATGCACCAGCAGATTTTTCAGTTAATTTTTTAAATAGTCAATCAAATAAAGGTATTGAAGGGAATAAATTGCTTGAATTTGCTGGTTGTGTTGGATTGGATGATTTGACAAAAATGTCCCAAGTTATAGAGGACAATTGTGCAAGAGTTAATTTAAATGACTGGTAGATTTTTGTTAGATACGAATATTGTCATTGGTTTATTTGCAAATGATTTTGCTATTCAACAACATCTTAAAAATACACAGGAAATTTTTATACCTTCTATTGTAATAGGTGAGTTGTACTATGGAGCTAGAAATTCTAATAAAATTCATGATAATCTTAAAAAAATTGATAAGTTTTCTGTTGTTAATAACATAATTTCTTGTGATGCTGATACTGCTAAATATTACGGATTAATTAAGCAAAATTTGCGTCAGAAAGGTAATCCAATTCCTGAAAATGATATATGGATAGCTGCTATAGCCCAACAGTATGATTTTATTTTAGTTTCACGAGATAAGCATTTTGGTAAAATTGATGATTTACAGTTAGAAGCATGGTAGTGTGATTTATAAGTCCTGATTCAGACAATTGGAACACAACATGACAAAAAATTTATCCAAAGAGTAACTTAAAAAATATTTGAACAAGATTTAACGGATTAGAGGATGATTATCCAAGTAGTTTAATTTATCTCAAAATTCATGTAGTATATTTAAAGGTTTTAATGGTTTAATCATGTTTTATAATCCGTTAAATCTTGTTCAAACAATTATTTTTAACGAGGAACACAACATGAAGACTTTAATATCAATATTTTTTCTAGTTTTTTTATTTAGTAATGTTTTTGCAGATGATGAAATAGTTGTTGAATGGGAGAAAAAATTTGATAATGGTGATTATACCACTATCCCTAAAACAATTGTTCAAACTAATGATGGAGGTTTTGCAATAACAGCAAGAACATATAAACAAGATGAATCTGTATATCCTTATAGATATGATAATGATACTTGGGTTATAAAATTAGATAGTAATGGAAATAAACAATGGGATATAATTTTTGGAAAAAATTTAGACTTAGATAGTCAAGCATCTTTTAATTCAATCGTCCAAACTTCTGATGATGGTTTCACAATTGTTGGTATGAAAGAAAAAGTTATTCTTGTGGTTAGATTAGATAAGAATGGAAACCGGTTGTGGGAAAAAAATATTCCAGAATATAGTACTGAATATGATGGTATACCAGTGAATGTTAACTCAATAACACAAATTCCAGATAACAAAATTGTAGTAGTAGGTACATTTTTTTCTAAAGTTAATCGTAATGATATAAATTTAATATTCATTAAATTAGATAATAATGGAAATAAATTATTAGAAAAAGTATTTTATAGTAATGATTCTTATAACATAAATTATAACAGAGCAATTATCCAAACCATAGATTCAGGATTTATATTATTAAACGGTATTTTTATGAAAAATTCAGGTTTTCAAAATGCTTTTGGTGATAATATTTTAACGATAAACAGTCTTATTATTAAATTGGATAATAATGGAAATCAGCAGTGGAATAAGATTATTGGAGGTAACTATTGGGATGAAACTTATTCAATTATTCAAACTACTGATAAAGGTTTTGCTATAGTAGGTGATACAAATATAGGAAAATACAATGTACTTCACAATACGGATGCTTGGATTCTAAAATTAGATATGGATGCTAATCAACAATGGGAAAAGATTTTTGGTTCTTTGGAAAATTTTTATAATCCAATTGGAAATGCTTACTCAATTATTCAAACCAGTGATGGAGAATTTCTTATAGCAGGCCAAATGGATCATCAGGGTTCTCAGGATTTATGGCTCATAAAATTAAATAAAGATGGAACTTTAAAATGGGAAAATTTTTTTGGAGAAAAATATCCAAGTGCTGAATATGCTAATTCAATTATTCAAACTTCTGATGGAGGTTTTGCTGTAGTAGGACATGTTAATAATGAACATAATAAAGGTATTTGGTTAATAAAATTTAAAAATTCAGATTATATTAATCCAATAGGAAACCTAATTCCCAATATTCGCATCGAACCAACAACATTAAGATTTTCTCAATAGGAGAATTTACCATGACAACCAAAGAACTTATCCAAGCTGAAATTGACACCTTAAATGAAGACAATCTGAATGAATTGCACACATTAATTAAACAATTCGCTCAATCTAAACAAAAACCTGCTCATCAAAGCCTTATGGAAAAGTTACGGCAAATTCACATTGATGCACCAGCAGACTTTTCAACCAATTTTAACCAATATATCAACGGCAAAAAAAATGCAAAAACCGATATTGATTGATACAGCATTTGTATTAGCATTGGTTAATAAACATGATCAGCTACATGAAAACGCATTAACACTGGCTGAACAATTCGATGGTTATCCATCATTAATAACTGATGCTATATTGCTTGAAATTGGCAATGCTTTAGTCGATGATCATAAACAAGAATCCATCAAAATAATTGAGCAATTTTTCGATTCAGAAGAAACAAAAATCATCCATTTAACACCCGATTTATTTAATAAAGCTTTTGAATTATATAAAAAATATACAGATAAATCATGGGGTTTAGTAGACTGTATTTCATTCATCGTCATGTGGGAATTTAACATTACTCAAGCATTAACATTTGACCAACATTTTGTTCAAGCTGGATTTCAAGCATTAATGCGTGATTTATAACCGATACCAATTATGAAAACTATATTAATAATATTATTTAGTATTACATTAACTGTACAAGCAGCAACACCACCTGACTTACCTATTCTTGATACACAAGACCCATTTTCCATTCCAAGTTCTAATTTAAGAAATGGCGATAAAAAAATGCCAGTTTTCATTAACGAAGTTGGCACAATAAAACTAACTCATCAATTTGATAATCCAACAAATATTTACGCACTTGCAATTACTGGTCAAATAGCACTACACAATGATGCCAGTTCAGTTAAAGTCATTCTTGTAGACAATAAACGTGAATACTTAGTTTACGAAGCTTATCCATTCTTAACTGATGATATGGTAATCCCAGTTACCGAAGTTTGTGAAGAAACTTGTTTATTATCTGAAATCGTCTCTTTCTCATTACGTTTTGAATTACAAGATGCTTCAATTCAAATAAGTGAATTAACCTACGCAGATTCACCAAAAGATGGTGATTCAGTTGCCATTAAAGCCATGCAAAACAAAGCTAAAATTCAAAAAATTAATGAACAAAATTTAGGTTGGCTTGCTGGTGAAACATCTATCTCAATCTTGACATACGAAGAAAAAAAGCGGTTATTCCTCGAACCAATTGTACCTAACTTACGAGGTTTTGAATATTATCGTGGTGGTATTTTTGAGATTAAATCAAATTCTAAGAATATTTATAATGCAAGTTCATTTGTTTCCAATTTTGACTGGAGAAATAGACATGGAGTAAATTGGATGACACCAGTTAAAAATCAAAGTAGCTGTGGAAGTTGTTGGGCTTTTGCAGCAGCAGGAACAATAGAATCTGTTACAAATCTTTACTTCAATCAACATTTAGATTTGGATTTATCTGAACAACATGCTTTATCGTGTAGTAGTAAAGGAAGTTGTACGGGAGGTTCTACAGGAGCAGTACTAGACTATTATTCACAAAATACTATAATAGATGAAAGCTGTTTTCCTTATTCTGCTACTGATGAGTCTTGTGTCAATAAATGTGGTTATCCTAATGATAAAATTAAAATAAGTGGTAGATTTACGACTAATCCTAGGACAGAAAATCTTTTTAAAAAGATGCTTATTGAAAATGGTCCAGCAAGTACATCTATTCATAGTTTGAGCCATGCAATGACTTTAGTTGGCTTTGAAAAAGATTCCACTGATAATATGATAGTTTGGATATTCAAAAATAGTTGGGGTGATAATTGGGGTGCTAAAACAGGAAGATTAGGACATAAGGAACGTTGGGGTGAATATTGGGAAGATGGGTATGGTAAAAATGGATATGCATATATAAAACTTAATGTAGACAATATGACTCCTCGTGCTATACAAACGCCAATCATAAGTTCCAACAGTTACTCAATAAATTGCGAAGATAATGACGGAGACCAATATTGCAATTGGGGAATTTCCAAAATCAAGCCATCAACATGTCCATCTTTCTGTAATACACAACCAGATTGTGATGATTCAAACCCAAATGCCAGAACTTTTGATGAAAATTATAATTGTGGAGAAGATTTGCCACCTCCACCAGTAGAACAACAATTTACTATCTATAATGATGGTAACGGTATTTTATCAGTTAATTCAATTGCTCCAGAAACATCAGCATCTTGGATTTCAGTTACAACTCCAACACCCTTTGACATATTACCAAAAAATTCTAAACCAGTATCAGTGCAAGTAGATTTTTCTCAAGCTCCAACTGGGCAAAGAACAACACGTCTACTAGTAAATTCTAATGATCCTGATGAAAATCCTTATCCTGATGGAGTAAATATTGTTGTTGAACGTTCAGCCAGTGAAATAATTGATGACTTACCAACTGAAGAAACAATACCTATTGCAGTACAACCAACTGAAATTCAATTTAAAAACCTAAATAAATTCTATAGCAATGGCAATAATATAGTCAGAATCGAATTAGCAGAAACCGGCTCCCGTAACCAAACAACTGATTTATGGGTTGCAGTTAATCTACCTAATGGAGAATGGTATTTTGCAACGGAAGACGCAGTATTTAGACAAGAAATACGCCTATTTAAACCATCACTCTCAATTAATGAAACTACCCATTTTATCCCAGAGTTTATCGCACCACCGGGAATAAATGGTGATTACATCTTCTACGCACTTTACGTTACTGAAGGTAAAAACCCAATTTCAGAAATAGATAATTTAGAAGCAATTTCTCAGTCAAATTTAGAGATGCAAATTATTAATTTAGTTGATTAATATACATCTTTCCTAAATAAAGGTATATATAGCGTTTCCCGATTCAATTAAATACAACCTCCCCTAATCCCCTCCTTAAATTAAGGAGAGGACGAAAGGGGTGGTTGCTTTATACAAACGGGAAACGCTATAAATGTAGGATGCAGAATGAATTGCATCAATCGTGTATCTAAATGCGACTCGAAAGATGTAATTCGTAAACTCATTACATCCTACATAAAATCCGT
>JASFYV010000187.1:0-8286 GCA_045046925.1 Candidatus Marithrix sp.
AAGATATTTTAACCCAACGTTTCGCTTAATTTTTAGTCTAATTTCTTTGGAATAATCTGACATTTTATCTAGGATTTAACTGTCGAAGCCCACTGCCGAGCAATTACCAATGTTCGATGTCTTTTTTTCCATTATGTTATCATTCATAATAAGAAATGGTCGCCCTGAACGCACAAAGAAAAAGTCATCTGTTGAGGGAGCATCTTGTGGGAAATTTTCTTTTGCATAGTTTAGAGAAAGGGAAAACTTTTTTGAAGAACTCCACCAATGTTTACCCTCGGCTCTAAGACCATAAGGCTCAAGAATCAATTTACCTACAAGGTAAGCCCAAAGCCATTTATGTTCTGAACTGGAATGCGAAATTAAAAATAATGTTCCCCATTTTATGAGTTCTTCAATACCAGTACCTGTTGGAGCTTGACCAAGACTATACTCGTTCAGATTATTAACATTTAACTTACCAGTATCGTCTGCAAGAGATAGATTTTTAGGTGAGAAATAAGTACCAAGTAGTTCATCATCACTGATATTATCTGGCAAATAGGCATAGATAGATGATGCCTAAGTTCCACCAGAGACAGATGAAATATAACGTGCCTCATCAATTAGATTTAAAGTGCGAAGGCCGAGCATTTGTCCCCAAGCACATGTTAAAGCACGAGAACCTCCGCCTGAAAAACAGATTCCAAGATTTGCTTTGGAATTGTCTGAGTTAGAAATAGTTGGATTACTTTCGCTTTTGGGGTAGATATTCGCTTTGTTTATCATAAAACTTTCCCGGTTTGAAAGATATTTAGCGTTTCCCGTTCTAATAAATATATATATTTTGGTTCACTTAATATATAGGATATATACATGGATAAGGTACAGTTTGCTGTTGATGGTCTACTTCTCTCATTTGATTCTTTTCTATAATTTTTTTTGGATGATTCACATTATAATATTCTTGTCAATGCGTAAATCCTATATTATTATAATGTCAATATTATTTAATTTTATGTACAACTACTTTTTTTAATTGTGAATTAGTGAATAAAGAATAGTTAATTACTAATGATTTTGACTTTCATTAACTATTAGTAATTCACAGTTAACCATTCACAATTAATTATTTTTATTTCAGTAGGTTAGGAATGATAGTTATTCTGGTAAAGCTTCCATTAAAAAATTTGGTAATACAAAACTAGCTACTTGGATATCAGAATTATAATAGTTAGTATCAATTATTGTATTATCAGCATCATCTTTTCTAAAATGAGTTATATCATCACCAGCCATAGTTGCTGTCCACCAACCAGATGGATAAACTGGTACTGGGAATTGTAAAGTTCTGGTTGAAGTAAAACCTGCTTCTCGCATAAATTTATGAGTAGATTGCAACAAGGGTAAATGTAGCAATGGCGATTCACTTTGTTGGAGTAATAAACCTTTAGAATCTAACACTCTTCGACAATCACGAAAAAAATCAGTAGTAAATAAACCTTCGGCATGTCCTAATGGATCAGTGCTATCGACAATAATCACATCAAGACTATCAGTGGGAGCATTAGCCATCCATTGAATAGCATCTGTAAATTTAAAGTTAATTCGCGGATCATGATTAGATTCACAAAGAATTGGAAAATATTGTTCTGCTAAACGAGTAACTCTTTCATCAATTTCAATTTGAATAATTTGTTCTAAATCGGGATGCTTGGTAACTTCACGCAAAGCACCGCAATCACCTCCACCAATAATAGCAACTCGTTTCGGTTCTGGATGAGTAAATAAAACCGGATGAGTCATCATCTCATGATAAATAAAATTATCTCGTTCTGACAACATCACATAGCCATCCAGAACCATTAAATTACCAAATTCTGTGGTTTGATAAATAGTAATATTTTGAAATGGAGTTTGCTCTTCATGCAATTTAGCAGTTATATGAAGGGAAAAAGCACTGCCAGTTTGCGATGAAGCTTCTGTAAACCAGTTTTTATCTAAACTCATAGTATTTCCTTTATACTAAAAAATTTGCAATTTGAATAAATTAAACACCAGTATAATAAATAAGTTAAGCAATATTATTTAACCAATTGATGGTAAAGTAAAATAAAAAGTACTACCACGACCAACATGGCTTTCTATTCCTATTTGACCTCCACATTTTTCTATGATTAGCCGTACGATTGATAATTTTAATCCATAACCTTTACCCAAAGTTGTTTCTATTTTTACAATATCATTCATAGGGGAAAAGAATTGCTTTTGCTGTTCATCAGTAAAACCACGTCCATTATCTCGTACCCAAAATTTAACTTGTTCACCAATAGTTTTTGAACCTAAATCAACTCTGGGTGGTTTACCTCCATATCGTAAAGCGTTGGTAATGTAAATTTCCCAAACAGTCATAATCCAAGGTGAATAACCCCATACAATCGGCCATGACGGTGGAGCCATAAGTGCCCCATCAAGTTCATTTATTAACGCAGTTAATTTATGTCTAACTCCAGCAACAATCGAGACCATATCTGGTGCTTCAACTACCATTTCTTGAGTACGAATATTTACTAATAAAACCATATCATCTACAACATCAACCATTTCCCGCCTAGATTGTTCAACTTCTTGTAAAAAATTTAATGATTCCTTATTAGCTAACTCTTTTTTTAGGATATTGGTAAAACCAGCTTGTCTAACTAATGGTTTCTTTAAATCATTTACTACTATCTGAGCAAATGAATTCAATTCCATATTTTGGATTTGTAGCTCTTTATTTTTCTGTTCAATAGCTAATTTTTGTTGTTCAAGAATCACTTGTAAATTTCTCAAGCCAATTTGAGCACTGATCCTAGCTAATACTTCTTTATATTGAATTGGTTTGGTAATATAATCTACTGCTCCAACTTCAAAACCTTTTACTTTATCTTCAGTATCAGTCAATGAAGTCATAAAAACTACTGGTATATCACTAGTTTCTCTATCACTTTTTAATCTTCTACAAGCTTCAAAACCATCTAATTTTGGCATTCTAACATCCATTAAAATTAAATCTGGTTTTAAATTACTAGCTTGTATTAATGCTTCTTTACCATCTCTAGCAACCAATACATTATATTGATTTTGTAAATAATTGATTAATATATTTAAATTTACTGGTTCATCTTCTACAATCAGTAAAGTATTTTGTTTAGAGTTTGTGTTATTCATAATAGATTAACTCCAAAATTTTCTCATTCGTTGTTTTAAAGAAGATAATTTATCTTTAAATGTTGAAATTTTACTTTGTACTTCTTGGGTTTCTTCAGAAGGAGTCTCAATAAACTGTTGACTTGCCAACAAAGATGGTGTTTCACAGAATTGAGCATGCCGTTTTAAAGCCGCATTGATACTAAATTCTAATACGTGATTTTCTACTGGTTTAGGCAAATAGCGAAAAATTTGGCCTTCATTAATTAGTCGTACTACTAAATGAGCATCAGCTTGAGTGGTTAAAATTACTACCACAGTTAATGGATAAGTTTCTTTCAATACGTGAATCAAGGTTGTCATTTCTTCACCTTGAACATTAGTTTCAGTAATCAAAACTGCAATATTTTGTTGGCCTAAAATAGATAATGCTTCTACCATATTATTGGCACAAAATACACTGTGCTTGTCTCCAAACAAACGATGAATTATTGCACAAGTATCAAAATTATCATCAACTAATAATATGCCTGATTTTTGTGGTATTAAATCATCAAAAATTTCAATTCCATCTTGTTTAGAATATATATTTGCAGCAGCTTCAATTGTATTTTTTAATCGCTCATTATTCCATGGTTTTTCTATAAAGCGAAAAATTTCTCCAGTATTGACAGATTCCACCACTGCATTAAGGTCTGCATAACCAGTGAGTAAAATTCGTACTGTTTTAGGAGAAATTTTCTTAACTTTACTTAATAATTCAATTCCTTGCATTTCTGGCATGCGTTGATCACTAACAATGATTTGGATTGAGTTATTAGTGATTATTTCAAGAGCATCAGGCCCACTAATTGCCGTAAAAACAGTATATTCTCTTTTAAACATGGCCTTTAACGGAATGAGAATTTGTTTTTCATCATCCACAAACAATAGATTTAATTTTGTCATGGTTTAATAGGTAAATAAATAGTAAAAGTTGTACCTTCTCCAATTTTTGATGCAACTTTTAGTTCACCTTTATGCTCCTTAATAATTTTATGACTAATAGCCAATCCTAATCCAGTACCTTTACCACTTCTTTTAGTAGTAAAAAAAGGTTCAAAAATTCGGGTTAAATTTTCGGTTGGAATACCTTTGCCATTATCTTTAATTTTAACTTCAACCCGTTGTTCTTGTTGTAAAGTTATAATTTCAATCACTCCACCATTTTTCTTAGAATGAACAGCATGAATAGCATTCACTAGTAAATTTAGAAATACTTGATTAATCTGAGCTGGAGCACACATAATATGTGCCACATCGCTATAGTTTTTATCAATTTTAACTTTATCATCTAACATATGATTAATCATATTGAGAGCATCATCTAAACCTTTATTTACATCATGTTCAGCAGCTTCTGCTCTATCTAGTCTGCTAAAATCTTTTAAATTTTTAACCAAATTAGAAATTTTATCAATTCCACTTAGGCCATTATCAAGCAACATTTGAGCTTCTTCAAGAGTCTCATCTTCTTCCAAAGTTTTGCTCATGTCTTTAGCAGTTTTCAATTGTTCAGCAGTGGCATCCTCTTGTTTGCATAATCCTTCATAAGCACCAAGAGCTTCTCCAATTTCATCGATATGTCCTTTAGTTAGTTCGACACTACTTTTTACATAAGCCAATGGGGTATTAATTTCATGCACAATTCCAGCTACCATTTGTCCAATAGAAGCCATTTTTTCCGATTGTACTAAATGAGCTTCAGATTCTTCCAATTCAAAAGTTCTTTCTGCCACTAAACGTTCTATTCGAGCGGTACGTCCCATTAATACCAACATATAGGAGACTAGTAATATAGTTAATAATAAGCCACCTACTAAAACTATCCAAGCAGTTTGAGCTACAGTAAATTTATCCGTTGGAGATAATATTACTGACCAATTTTGTCCAACAATATTTAATTTAGTAGTAAAATTATGTGATTGCTCTTGTAATGATAGAGATAACCAATATTGTACAGTTTGGAAAATACCAGAATCTGGTGTAACATTTTGGCTGGTGTTTTTAATGCTTATATTATATTTATCATTACTAATCTCTAAGCTAAAGTTTTGAGCCAGTAAATTTTGCAACGATTGTTTAATAATTTTATTTAAATCAATAGTTACAAATATAAATCCTCGCACATTAGCACGTCGAGCCGCTAATTTATTTGGTAATCCAGAGTGATATACTGGTTGGAAAATACCAATATGCATAGATTTCTTAGAATCATATGGAAAAGCTTTGGTTGCAATTGGCATTCCTTTATCTCTTCCCTGCTCCATAGTATGTAACCAATCTGGCTGACTACCCATATCTAAGCCTATGATTGTGCTTAAACTAGAGGCTGGCTCTTCATAAGTCAGTGGAAAATAACGTTCTCGTTGGGAAATCGGCACTATTTCGCCAGTATTAGCAAATTCTGTCATAGCAAAATCGTCCACTTGTTTCCGAGTGGTATTGATAAACATTCTTTGTTCAGTATTTAAAACTTGTGGAACCCAAGCCACTATATCAATATCAGCTCTATTTTCCCGCATTTTTTGAGCGTATTGTTTAAATCCCTGTTGCCGGATTACATTTGAAGCTCCAATATAAGCTCCCATAGAATGAATTGATTCTAGCATCAAATCAAAATTACGTTGTAAACTAGACATTTGACTATGAATTAATCGTTCAGTTTCATTTTCTACTCGTTGTTTTTCAAAAGTATAAGTTGCTTTGAATGCACTGATTGTTAATATGGAACATAGACAAAAAATAATTATTGCTAGTCCATAACGTAGCCATATATGTTTTGAAGATATATTTGAAGTTTTTATGCTCATATTTAATAAGGTTTTGAAAGATAAAGAGAATTTAATTCTACTATACAATAACTACAAATTGCAAATATAATAATTCTTAATTCTTAATTAAATTCAAAAGCAATTATTTATTAGACATATATGTAGGATGTAATTAGTTTACGAATTACATCTTTCGAGTCACATTTAGACACACGATTGATGCAATTCATTCTGCATCCTACATTTATATACTCTATAATATAAGCAGTTTAATTAATTAAGATAAGCATTCATAATTAAGAATTATCTATTAGCTTTTTCAATTTTAGCCCAAGAATCACGCAAGGTTACAATCCGATTAAAAACTAATTTCTCTGTTGAACTATCCACATTATCAACACAGAAATAGCCTTGTCTTTCAAATTGAAAACGTTGACTAGCTTCAGCAGTGGCTAAACTGGCTTCTACTTTACTGTCTGATAAAATAGTTATGGAGTTAGGATTAAGAGCTGTTTTAAAATCAGTTCCACTAGTACCAGGATTTGGTTGATTAAACAAACGATCATATAAGCGGATTTCTGCGGTAATAGCATGAGCTTCTGATACCCAATGAATTGTACCTTTTACCTTTCTACCATCTGGGGCTGAACCACCTTTAGTGGCAGGGTCATAAGTACAACGTAATTCAATAATATTTCCCTCAGCATCTTTAACTACACTTTGACAAGTAATGAAATAAGCATAGCGTAATCTAACTTCACGTCCTGGAGCTAACCGGAAAAATTTCTTTGGTGGTTCTTCAAGAAAATCATCTTGTTCGATATAAATGACTTTGGAAAAAGTTACTGGCCGTGAACCCATACTAGGATCATTGGGATGATATGGAGCTGCTAATTGTTCTGCTTCTGCTGGATAATTTTCAATCACTATCCGAAGTGGTTTTAAGACTGCCATCACTCGAGCTGTTTTAGGGTCTAAATCACTACGGATGGAATTTTCTAATACACCCATCTCAATACTGGTATTATTTTTAGTTAAACCAATTTTTTCGCAGAAATCTTTAATTGATTCAGGAGTATATCCTCTTCTTCGCATTCCGATCAAAGTTGGCATGCGTGGATCATCCCAGCCACTAACTAAATTATCCTCAACTAATTCTTGTAATTTACGTTTACTCATGACAGCATAGTTCAATGATAAACGAGCGAATTCTATTTGTTGTGGATGGGATGGAGTTTGTAAAGTATCTAAAAACCAATCATACAAAGGACGATGATCTTCAAATTCCAAAGTGCAAAGTGAATGAGTAATACCTTCAATTGCATCGGATAAACAATGAGTAAAATCGTACATTGGATATACACACCACTTGTCACCTGTCATTTGATGTGGTAAATGTTTAATGCGATAAATAATCGGGTCTCGCAAGTTTATATTAGCTGCTGCCATATCTATTTTGGCTCGTAATACAAGCTCACCATCAGCAAATTCGCCAGCTTTCATCTGAGTGAATAAATCCAAATTTTCTTCAATAGTACGTTCACGATATGGACTATTTTTACCTGGTTCTTTTAAAGTGCCACGATATTGTTTGATTTCTTCACCAGTTAACCCACAAACATAAGCTTTATCAATTTTAATAAGCTCAACAGCATAGCTATATAGTTGTTCAAAATAATCTGAGGAATGGTGTAATTCAGTCCAAGTATAACCCAACCAATTCAAATCATTTTTAATAGATTCAACATATTCAAGGTCTTCTTTACTAGGATTAGTATCATCAAATCGCAGATAACAATGTCCAGAATTTTCTGCTGCAACATCAAAATTTAGGCAAATTGATTTAGCATGGCCAATATGTAAATAACCATTAGGTTCGGGTGGAAAACGAGTAACTAATTGAGATGTTTTAGTTTTTAAGTCTTCAGTAATGATCTGACGAATAAAGTCGTTGGGGATAGATTTAGAAATTTGCATGTTGAATAGTTCGTAGTTTATAGTAGTGTTTTGAAGTTCAAAGCTTACTATCCTGAAGATTTGAGCTTTTTAACATTATAGCATTGGAAATAATCTCATTTAATTTATAAGTTATTAAATGACAGTTATTTGCTTAGTCATAGACTCGTTAAAATTAATTTGTATTAATAATTTACACCATAATAAATAATTTTTATACCTTTGTACAAGATAAAATCAAGTAATTAGTTTAGGACTTTCGCTTGACATAAATTTTATGTTAGCATAAAATTTATGATAACGAAACGACAATATGTAGAATACCTAACAAGTACATTTGATAATTACA
>JASFYV010000188.1:0-22617 GCA_045046925.1 Candidatus Marithrix sp.
TCTACTCGGTATTTGCCGATTGGGTAATTATGTTGAAAACCAAGGTTCTCAAACACTTTAGCTAGAACTTTCTGCCATTCTATCTCTCCTTTAGTATCCAGTTTATCCAAAGTACTGATAGTTTCAAATACTTGTTTCTTTAGTTCGATTCCGATGACTGAATCCATGTCTAAAACCATTTTACCAACGTTTTCTAGTGAATAACCATTCATACGATTAGCTGTAGAACCAGATTGTCTGATAATTGGAATGTCAAGTTGAATTGTATTGATGGTATTAGTATGATTTTTAAGGTAATAGTTGATAGTACTGATAGAGAGTTCGGTAAATTTAGCAATGTCTTTTTTGGTAGCAATATCACCTTCGATGGAACAGATAAAGTTGAAATATTTCAGTAATTTGACTACATCTGTGTAACTCTTCTGGGCAATTTTTTGGATATTGGGATTTAGACCACAGGCTTGTTTTATGGCGGATTTTAAAACAGTTCTAACCAAGGCTTTCAATAAAACAATACATCTTTCCCCAATGTGCATCTGATTTTGGCGTAATTTACGCTTTGCTAATGCTAAAGCATATGCAAAAATCAATGTTTCAATCATTTCTGTATTAAAAATAACAATACTTCGTCCTTGGTATGGACTATTTTTAGCTGTAACTTTAACTGAGTTAGTCACCATGCCCAATTCATTGTCAACAAACAGTTTAAGAGTTTTTGGGAGTCCGTTAGTCACCATGCGAACTATGGCGGCATGATCCATATCTAATAATTTGGCAATTCCACGTAAGCTCATAACTGCCATACCATCAGACAGCACATATTCGTCACATTTTATTCCGGGGATTAATTCAACCTCCCCATAATGTACAGCTTATAAATTTTGCATAGAAATTCTCCAATAAAATATGGATTATACCAGAGGTGTTTTTGGAGATGCAAATGGATTGGGATTAGAAGAGTTTGAACAAGATTATGCAGGATTAAAATGATAAAACCTGATTAAATCAAAAATGTATTGGTTTAAAATCCTGTCTATCCTTTAATCCGTTAAATCTTGTTTAATCACCTGAATGAAGGAAGTAGTGATGATTCCAAAAAATATGTTAGGTTTCAAATATCTGACAGGTTTACCACTATTTTATGCAGGACTACCTCGTAGTTTCATAGGTATTGTTGGTAGTTACGTTGAATTTAATTAAGAAATGAAGTAGCATATCGATTTGTTATACTCCAATTAAGCCGCTCATAATTAAGAATTGCCATACCTTATCTTGAATTTTCTAAAATATTCATATATTATTGTCCAAATACCTTAAAGTTGAGAAAATAACTGAATAAACTTCAATAACTTGATTTTTTCCTCAGTTCAACTTGCAATTGCATATGGCAATAATATGAAAATAATCCAATATTTATTAGTAATTTCCCTGATAGGTTGTGTCGGTAATATGACTAAACCATCTCAAAATTTAGTTTGGGCTGATGATGGTTCTGAAATAGCTATTATTATTCCACATCCTGAGAAAGATTTACATAAAATTGTAGTACAGAATTTAACTACCGATACACGACGTGATATTACAGAATGGCGAGATTATAAAAGTGGGCAGTTTTTTTATATGAAACAAGCTGGTTACTTTATAGTTGAGTCATTGATAGGAAATGGAGCAAGACGATTTGATAAAATTGATGAGAATGGCAATGAAATTCTGATTATTGAAACTCCAAATGATGAAAATAGACCTTGTGATAATAATAACCAAATCCGCCATGTTATTATTCCAGCACCTGATGGATCACAATTAGCCAATATTTACAGTCCAGAATGTGGTATCGTTACAATAGAATTTTTATATGCAAATAATTTAAATGTATTAGATACTCAAACAATGACTATTGATGAACCGATGCGAGCTAAATGGCATTCGGATAATTATATTATCTTGGTAAATTTTGACAATAGTAAGGCTTGGAAAGTTAAACCGATAGAGTTACCATCACCAATTTTACCACCTCAGTGTTTTTTCCCAGTGACTACTAGCAGTAGTATATCATTGGATGGTGAACAAATTGTGCTTGATGGAGATAAATTAATAACTAAATCAGCAGATACAAAATTTGGCTGCCAATAAGGGATAAATATGGCTGGACATAGTAAATGGGCAAATATACAACATCGTAAAGGTGCTCAGGATGCTAAACGTGGTAAATTATTTACCAAATTAATTCGGGAAATAACTGTTGCTGCTCGCTTGGGTGGTGGTGATGCAGATTCTAATCCTCGTTTACGGGCTGCTATTGATAAAGCTTTAGGCAATAATATGACTAAAGATACAATAGCTAGAGCGGTTAAACGTGGTTCTGGAGCCCAAGATAATGATAATTATGAAGAGATTCGTTATGAAGGTTATGGCTCAGGTGGAATTGCAGTAATAGTTGATTGCATGACTGATAATCGCAAACGCACTGTATCCGAAGTACGCCATGCGTTTAGTAAATGTGGTGGTAATTTAGGCACTGATGGCTCGGTTGCTTATCTATTTTATAAAATAGGATTATTTAGTTTTAGTGCTGGTACTGACGAAGAGCAGCTCATGGAAATAGTTTTAGATGCTGGAGCTCAAGATGTAATCCAAAATGATGATGGTTCATTTGATGTGATTACTTCTCCTGATGATGATTTTTATGCAGTTAAGAAAGCGATAGAGAAAGCTGCTTTAATACCAACTCAAGCAGAAATTACTTTACGAGCTTCGATTAGTTCTACATTGGATTTAGATGGAGCTCAAAAAATGTTGCGGTTAATTGATATGTTGGAAGATTTAGATGATGTGCAACAAGTTTATTCCAATGCGGATATTAGTGATGAGATAATGGGACAATGTTAGCCATTCTCATGGTCAATTAAAAATTATCCTAATATATTAATAAATTCCCACATATAAAATCAATGCCAATCATAAAGGATTGCTACTACATAACATGATGATTTGTAGGGGTAATCCCTTGTGGTTATCCTAATTGATATTCTTAATATAGCATTGATAATAACTAAATTATTTAACTTTGAGGTTGAATCTGTGATTAAACCTCAATAGTTATGTAACTTTAAACTGAACGTTCTATCAATTCACACCCAAGTATAAAACATTATACTCTTTACCACTGCCATCAATAACTCGATAATCAGAATATTTATCACCGTTTATATCATTTTGCAACAGTACTGTTAATACACCAGGCAGAGGTAACAAAGGAGTATTACCTTTAAATGAATAGAGGTGTTGTCCTTTATGTTCAATGGTAATAATTCCAGAATTACTAATATTTAATGAATTACTTTTTAGTGTTATACCAATAGTAACTCTATCAGGAATCGTTGCATCAGCTGTTGATTGGGCTTCAATTCCACCAAAATTTAATAATTTAAACTCTCTGGATGTTCCATTAGCTAACTGCTCAGTAACTAAATAATCTGAAGAACCATCACCATTAATATCGTCAATTACACTTACAGACAAAGATTTATTTGGTAAAGCAGGCAAACCACCTTTAAACTTATAACTATAAACCTTGCCTTCAAATTGAATAGCAAAACTTCCATCATTGTTGAGTTGTAATGCACTATTACCTAAGTAATCTCTCAGATTAGCAATACTTGGTATTGATGGGTCAATAGGTTTATTTATAGAAGATGCCTTATTTTTCACAACATCTTTTACAATTGGTTCATCTACCACTGGTTTCTTGATTACACTAGGTTCAACATTTGTAACAGTAGTTCCACAAGCATTAGGGTCTCCAATTAAGGTTACCTCATCAGTGGATATTAAGTTACGTTCTTTATCATGTAATTCAACTATATAACTAGTTGTAGCCGATGTATCAGCTGTAGCAATACCTGGCCACCAAGCTTTGATCTTAAATTGATTACTCACACTAGTAATAGTTTGCCATTTTTGACTACAACTACCACAAGTTGTACATTGATCCGTAACGTCGGCAGAACTTGCCCAACTAGTTCTTAAATATGCCAAACTACCTTCTGGAATCGTTACCTTACCAGTAACTTCTATCCATTGTGGCTCAGTTAAACAAATTCTTTTTTGATTACTATCAAATCCATCAAAAGTAACTTTTTCATTAAGTATAGGAGCAGAAAGTTGACAATTTAATGGCCAAACTAAAGATTCTATATCAGTATAAGGAGTTGAAGTAGTAAAAGAACGTTGGTAAATAATATTACAATTTTCTGGATCATAAACATAAGCAGTATCAGCTTTATTATTATTAATAGAAAATAGCAACATACCATCAGCAAGAGTTTCTAAAGCTTCAACTTGTTTACCTGGGAAATTAGAACATTTTAATTTAAAACCAGTTTCACAATTCCATTCCCAAAGTTTCCTTCCTTCACTGGCATATAAAGTTGAACCATTACTACTCCAAGCTAATCCTTCAATACCACCTTCATTTTTATAACTAAACATACCTTGTGGCATTGGATAAATTAATTGGCTAATAGCAGTTGCTGGATCAATTAAAATTAAACCTGGTTCCTGAATTCCATCTTTTGAACCTTTATTAGACCAAGCCCATAAAGTACCGTCTGAATGGAAAGCTAATGCTGCTAATTCACTAAAACCAGTATCACCAACTGGTTCGATATCACCATTATTAGGATTAATTTTATATAACCATCCATCAAAAACCGAAGAATGATCTTGACCAGTTACCCCATATAATAAATTATAAATTGGATCAATTGCCATACCTTCCATATCTAATCCACTATACAAAGGGCCAATTGGGGTAGACTGATAACCAGCTGGATCGATTGATAACAATTGTGAATCAGCAAAGTTTTTGTCATTCACCGCAAATATTCGACAGGAATTGGTTGACATCTGTTTAAAAGGACTATCTTCTTGTACTTCAACTCTAGCAGTATAAGTGTTAGAATTTGAAGCATCATTTTTATCAGTTACAGTATAAGAAAAATTATCATAACCTTTAAACTCAGGATGAGAAAAATAAAATAAAATACCCTTAACATGTCTTACATTACTATTAGCACTACCATGTATTACTAATATTTGAGTCCTTCTATCATAATTGACTGAAATATCAATAGTTAATAACATTCTGCTTCTTACCACTGCTATATGATCGGCATAAATAAACTGTGGTAGTGGTTCCATGATAGATACTTGTTGCCCACTGATTTCGATCTCAATTATAAAAGTATATTTATCATCTACTTTGTAAGAGAAACTATCGTTACCACTATAATCTGGTTCAGAAATATAAGTTAAAGTACCATTATTATTATTGACAACATTACCATGATTTGGATTATTAATTGCTAAATCTTGCTTACTTGGTTTATAATCACCAGCAACTGTAATTAATAATGGCTCACCTGGTTTAGCTGTAGCATTATAGGTAGTTGAAATAATTGGCTCTGGATTTGATTCAGGTTCAGGGATGGCAACTACTTCTGATACAGAAAAATCACTAGTTGCATTATCGCTAGGTGGCCTAATAAATAGCCTTACTGTTCTTAACTTACCGTCATCATCTATGTAAGTGAAATAGTCTTCACCATAAAAACCAGGATTAGGAGTATAAATTAATTTTCCATTTACTAACCTAACAGTACCATTTTTAGGATAAATATTGAGAGATAAAGTTCTAACTGTAGCGATCTGAATTTCATCAGCACTTGAAGTAATATCAGTATCTTCATATAAAATATCGTCAATAAAGTCGTCTGCTACTAAATCTTCTTCTTCGTAATAACAATAACCATCTTCACCACAAACTAATATACCATCCGCATAAGAATTAATCGAAATGATAAGTAAAGTTATTAATGTTATAAAAGTAAACTTGTTCATAAAAAACACTCCTAAAATTTAAAGTTGTTTAAAGTATAGAAGAAAATCCTCCAAACTTTTATAAAATGCTAAAACTAATTTCAGCAAGTATTAATATTGTTCTTGCATTTGTACTTGGATATAACTCCGTACAATTACTACTACAATTAAATTCTGTACCTTCGGCTTATAATTATACTGATCATTTTAATATAGCTGATGAATCACAATTATCAGCATCAGAACTTGATACAACAAATTTGATTAATGCCTATTTGTTCGGGAACTCTAGTGTATCAACAACGCACATTGCAACGCAAATTACAAATACTCCACCAGATACCAAACTTAATTTAAAATTACAAGGCATTTACCATGGTTCTACTTCTTATGCAGCTATCATAGCTAATAATAGCAACGCATTTTATCGAATTGGAGACTCATTGCCAAGCGGTGCTAAACTGCATGCAATTTTTCCTAAGAAAATAATTTTACTTAGAAATGGAAAGTATGAAACTCTACGGTTCATAGGCAATAAAGACGATAAAACTAATAGATTTAGAGGAAAATATGCAAAAAGTAAACCAGAAAAGTTGTTAGCAGAATATCAGAGGCAATTGAAATATAATCCACAGCAATTAACCCAATTGGTCAAAGTATCTGCTGTGAATAAAGCTGGAAAATTATTAGGCTATCGTATTAGACCAAATAAAGATGCTAGTTTGTTATCCCAATTTAATTTACAATCTGGTGATATATTAACAGCTGTGAATGGTATAAAACTTAATTCTCCTTTGAAAGCTTTAAGTCTTATCCAAAAACTGGCTACAGCTGATAAAGTTGAATTAGAAGTATTACGCAATGGCCAAAGATTATCTGTAGCTTTTAATATTGAGAAATGATAGTCAGAAAGGAATTATTCCTAAGTTAGAATAGTCGCTATAATTACAATTTTCAGTAGCATCACAATCATAAGCTCTTACTGCAACATATAGACTTTGATAAGGAACAAACATTTGTAAAATTTGCAAATCTACACTTAGATTATTGCTGTAGCCCATATCATAAGCAATAATATTATCCATCGTTAGCTGATTTACAGGATAAGAATATGGAGCGGAATAAAACTCATAACCTTTTACTGTACATTCATTGTTCCAAGTAATATTTACAGCAGATTTTTCTATGTTAGTTTGTAATGTTGGAGCTGCTAAATTTTCACATGGTTGTTTTACATATTTATCAATAAAATCTGTAAATGATGTTAGTCTAGTGTAAACTCCATAATAATCTGATAAAGCACAGCTTTCTCCCCAACTCATAATCCCAATTTGTTGCCATTTACCTTCAGATTTAATTAATAAAGGCCCTCCACTATCTCCATTACAACCATCAGTTCCACCTTGTTTAAGACCAGCACATAACATAGAATCTGCAACATCATCAGTATAAGATTGGTTGCATATTTCATTAGAAACTATTGGTATTGAAGTATATTGCAAAGTATCAGAATAGCTAGAACTATTATTCACACTAGTTTGTCCCCAACCCATTACCGATGCTAAATTACCAATTTGAATATTACTAGCTTCAGCTATTGGTATAAACTCTGTTTGAGTTGAAGGTTGTTTTAACTTTAATAAAGCAATGTCTGCTAATGGATTTTCATCATTATAACGTTGATATTCAGGATGAATGATAATTTCTTCAACATCAATCACTTCACCAGTTCCACTGAGAGTTTGCTGCCCTAATACAATTTGTATATCATCAGCCGTTTCATTTTTAGTACAATGAGCTGCTGTTAACACCCAATTAGGAGCGATTAAAGTACCACCACAATAAACTGAATTTATTGAAGGTTCTTCATTTGCGTAGATAAGAGCTGCCATCCAAGGAGTTGAAAATTTTACTAAACATGATTGTCCTGGTGTACATATAATTCTGGTAGAAGCAGCCATTGTTGATTGCCAAGTAACTAAACAAATAAGTAATGTTAAAAAATTTTTCATAAGAAGTTTTATATTTTAATAATTTTAAAATTTACGCACATAAGAAATATCAACTGCTACGTCTGTGGCATCATCATTTAATCCAAAACTTAAAGTTGGCTGAATATAATTATCTCTTCTCAAAGTGTAAGTTATTCCAGTTTCCAGTGACATTGGTTCTTGAGCAGAGCCTAGATTTTTTATTCCATTATATTTAGTATCTGTTTGATAAGTACTTAAAAATTGACTAAACCAACCCAATTGATAATTAATGGCAAATCCCATCCCGAAACGATAGCTAAAACTATTACCTAGTTGCATTTTAACCCCATCATTAAAAGTATTTGCAAAAGAATGAGTATAACTAATACCACCAAATAAAGCTGCTGGATCAAATGCTTTTACTAAAGTTAAGCCTGTAGTTATTCGCCAAAAACCGCTACCTAATGCAACTTGGTTTGGACTGTTAATATCAAAATCAGTAATGTCTGGTTCATTACCAGTAGGAATTACAACATTAATTGAACCAATAACATCTGGTTTATTTTGGTTTTCAGTAAATAATTGATAGCTAAAACCAGCTGATATATCACCAATTCCAAAATCACTATTTTGGACAAAACGGTCATTTACAAATTCTTCTTGTTCTGCCCAGATTAAAGGAATATCAATCATGCCTTCTAATCTATCAGTGAGACCAATATTGAATCCTAATGGGAAGGCTAATTCTCTTTCTCGAAAATTATTAAGTGAATCTAAATTTTGAACATAACTCAAAGAAATATTTAACTCTTTTTCCCCTTTACCAAGTAACAAAGCTTCTTTACTACGTAAAAATATTTGAGCCGGATTATTTTCTTTTTCACCTATAGTTACTGGTGTTTTATTTTTAGTAGCTTTGCCCTGTATTATTAAAGATTCTTTTTTAGTTATTATAGGTAATTTTTCCTTTATTAATGATACTTGTTTAGTTATCTTTGGTAATTTTTCCTTTATTGATGGTACTCTTTTGGTTGATGATACTTTACTATTAGACTTAACTATTGTTTTTATGTCAGATAAATTTATGATTAAATAACCTAATGTTTTAGAACTTAATAATAGTTGTTTTTCAATTATGGCTACACCAATTAAACTTTCACCAGAATTAAGTTCTACTATTACCTGACTAGTAATTAATAGACGGTAAATCTGCTCATGTTTAATTTGTAAAATAGCTTGATGTGAAGTTGCAAATAGATAGGTTTTTGGAGATAATTCAATAAAATTACCACTGATATGATCATTATTTTTAAAATAAACTTCATCTGCTAATAAAACATGTGTAAAGATTAGACAGAACAATATTATAACAAGTTGTATATATCTCATTATCTAGAAAAATATAGTTAAATTAGTGTATTAAAATACTGATTATAACATTTCTCAATTGAATAACAACAATATCAAATGATCAATTTTTGAATTTAATTAAGAATTAAGCATTCATAATTAAGAATTGCTATAACGATACTTTTTTAATTGATAATATTTTGTTATTTAATTTAACTATTGTTTTTATATCAGCTAAATTTATAATTAAATAACCTAATGTTTTAGAATTTAATAATAGTTGTTCTTCAATCGTAGCCATACCAATTAAACTTTCGCCAGAATTAAGCTCTACTATTACTGGATTAGTAATTATTAAACGGTAAACTTGCTCAGGTCTAATCTGCAAAACAGCTTGATATGAAGTTGCAAAAACAAAAGCTGTTGGAGAGAGTTCAATAAAATTACCACTGATATGATCATTATTTTTAAAAAATACCTCATCAGCTAACAGAGCATGCGTATAAATTAAACAGAATAGTATTATGATAAGTTGTATATATTTCATTTATAAAAAAATAGGATTAAATTAAGGATGTCATCAATACAAATATGATAAAGTATACAGTATTATAGAAAAATGAACCAGAAACAATGAAAAGACCAGAGCGACTGCATTAAATATTAGTTTTTATAAACAATTTCTTAATTTCATCTTGTACAAAGCTTGTGTATAACTCTTCAGTAAGTTACCTATAAATTATTATGCTTATTTTAATATTATTAATTATATCTTTTCCTGTAGTTGCAGCTCCTCAATTAACTGCAATAGTCGATAGTAACCAAGTAATGTTAGGAGATATTTTTACTCTTAACTTAGAATTATCTGATGCTAACGCACTTAGTGAACCAGAACTTGGTAGGTTGGAGAATAAATTTATCATTCATAGTCAACAACAATCTCGTTCAACTCAAATAATAAATGGTAACTCTTCTAGCCAAATAGTATGGCAATATTATCTTGAAGCACAAACGACCGGAACTTTACTAATCCCAGCATTAAAGCTAAAAACTAATATTGGTTATCTGCAAAGTCAGCCCATAAAGATGAGAATAACATCTAATCCAATTAAACGTAATGATAACATTCGATTAGAAGCTGAAGTTTCCAATTCTAATCCTTACTTACACGAACCAATTATTTATACATTACGTTTATATTATAAAGGCGAATTACGGGATTTAGAAGCAATTCCACCTAGTAATGATGTAATAATGGAACAGCTACAAAGTAAAATAATTCCACAACGTAAAATAGTTAATGGTCAACAAGTTATAGTAGCACAAATCAAATATTTACTAACTCCTTTACGCAGTGGTAAGCTAAAATTAGATTCTGGTAAAATGAAAGGTTTAAAGCGGGCTAATCGTGGCAATAGTAATAGTTTTTTTAGTTTTAATAATTATCGTCCAATAACAATTAGCAGTATTCCAATCACTTTAGAAGTACAAGCTCCTCCAACTTCTCAGCCTTGGCTACCATTACAAAGCTTAAAACTAACTTATAACTGGGAAAGTGATATTAGTAAGCCAATTACAGCTGGTACTCCTCTAGTTTTAAGTTTGAAATTAATTGCAGAAGGTATGGGAGGTCAAGCTTTACCTAAATTAGAAAATTTAATTAGAAATACAGCCGATTTTAAAGTTCGGAGTCCTAAGCCAGAGGTAGAACGCACTTACTTATCAAATAAAAAAATTCCTGCTAGTACGATTATTAATAATTTCAGTATTATTCCGACTAAGGTTGGAAACTTAGAATTACCTGCTATTCGTATACCATGGTGGGATTTACCCAATAAAAAACTGGCTTGGGCAGAATTACCAGCTCAAACTATTCAAGTTATAGCTAATGCAAATAATATAATAACTAATAAATCTCCTATTCAAATAGCCCAACCATCGCCTATTATTATCCAACAATTAACATTTACCAATACTCAATATATCTGTTTAATTCTATCTATCTCTGCATTATTAATAGCTCTTTGGCAATCTTGGTATAGCCGTCATAATATTGTAATACCAAAAACTAAACCATATATGAGCAATAGTACTTTTAGGAAACGTTTGGACACCACTGAAGAAGTTGTGGAAATTAAAACCTTGATTCAAGAATATGCCCATTTACGTTGGCAAATCCCCAAAAATAGCTCTTTACAAACTATTGCTAGACAATCACCCACTAATAATCAACTTACCGAGTTATTTAATGAATTAAATGCTGCAATATATGGCAAACAAGAATTTGATTTATTTAATTGGAAGCAACGTTGTATTAATTTAATTTTACAACTGAAAACCGAAAAGTCCAACCAATGTACAGAAATAGTATTTAAACCATTAAATCCAATATAACGGGAAAATACAAACTAGAAATAAATTGTTTGCTTAGATAAAATCGAAGCAGAGCTTTTAAAACATTGTGTTCCCAAATAAAATTTGGGAACAATTATCTAATTATTTTATCTGAAATCACAAAAATTTAAGTATTTTTTTATGTCAAATTTAGGTTATTACTTGATAAAAATAAACTTTACGATGTAAAATAAACTTCAATCTATATTTAAGGAATAAATATGTTTAATGTTCGTATTGGTTTATTATCATGTATATTATCAGTTCCATTAGCTAGTTATGCTACTGAAGCTCCTGTTGATGTTGTTGCCATAGTAAATGGTACAACTATCACTCAACAACAGTATGATGATTACGCTAAAATTCGTAACGGTGGCAGTGAAGTTGATCCAAAGCTGATAATCGATGAATTGATACAACGTGAATTGTTAAAGCAGGATGCGATTCGGGAAAAATTGGAGCAACATCCTGAATTTATTAAAAAACTAGAGGAAACTCGAGAAAAATTATTAATGGCAATGGCCATTCGTAACCATTTGGATAAAAATCCATTAACTGATGTTGAACTAAAAATAGAATATGATAAACAGATAACTAATGCTCCTATCCCTAATGAATATCAGGTTAGACATATTCAATTAAGTACTGAAGCAGAAGCTCAAGCTGTCATTAAAGAATTGGAAGATGGTAAAGATTTTGCTATCTTGGCAAAAGATAAATCTAGTGATATTGGTTCTGCTAATCAAGGTGGTGATTTAGGCTGGATTAGTAAAGCAATGACTGAACCAGAATTTTGGGCAGCAGTAGAAAAATTAGAGAAAGGTAAGCATGCTATAGCTAAGACCAGATTTGGTTGGCATGTTATTCAGTTACAAGATGTTCGTGCTATAAAATTGCCTAAGTTTGAAGATATCAAAGAAAGGATTAGAAGTGCCATGCAATCATTCCAAATGCAAAATTATATTAATGGTTTGTTAAAAAATGCTAAAGTAGAAATACCTAAAACTGAATAATAGGTAAGATAGTATTTACGCATTGACAAATATCATTAAAGTATAAATTTGATTAATTGTCATTCCCACGAAAGTGGGAATCTAGTAATCTCAACAATTTCTGGATTCCCGTTCCCCAATCAAGTTGAGGACAAGCTTCACGGGAATGACAATTTTAATAAAATTATGCACTATTGTTATAAATTATAACTGGTGCATGATTACTATACACCATAAATACTAAATAATTGATGTTACAAAGAGAGATTACTAACCTATCCTAACTTAAGAGAAAAACTAGTAGTTGATTATTCCCCGAATAGGAACGGTGAAATATCTTTCTGCGTAACATCAGTCATAAAAATATAATATATCAATAAATTATAAATAATATTCAATACAAATTGGAGAATGATATGGATTTTTCAGAAGAAATTAAGTCTCTTGGAGCTAGAATTCAGAAGTCTATTGATTTGATTAAAACAGAAGAAGCAACAAAGCAAGCATTTATAATTCCTTTCATTAAGGCATTGGATTATGATGTTTATGATCCTACTGAAGTGATTCCAGAATTTACAGCTGATGTTGGAACTAAGAAAGGTGAGAAAGTGGATTATGCTATTATGCAAAATAATAAGCCAATAATCCTAATTGAATGTAAATGGTGTGGCACAAATTTAGACAATGAACATGCTTCGCAACTTTATCGTTATTTTTCAGTGACTGAATCTCGTATTGCTATTTTGACTAATGGAGTGATATTTAGGTTTTATACAGATTTAGAAAAACCAAACCAAATGGATTCTAAACCTTTTTTAGAATTTAATTTGTTGGACATTCAAGAATCTTTGCTTCCAGAGCTTAAAAAACTTACTAAATCTCATTTTAATTTGAAAGAATTAATTTCTACTGCTGCTGAATTAAAATATACTAGAGAAATAAAGCTAATATTGGCAAATCAATTGATAAAACCATCAGATGATTTTGTAAAGTTTTTTACTTCTCAAGTATATTCAGGTAGAGTAACTCAAAATGTTTTAGAACAGTTTCATTTTGTCACAAAAATAGCATTTAAACAATTCATTAGTGAGGAACTTAGCAAACGTTTGAATTCAGTTTTTGACAAAGATGATATCCAATCAGAGCCAGATTCTGATAACCAAGCCCATGATATTTCTAGTGCAAAATCTCCTAAGCAAAAAGATGATGCTAGGATTGTAACTACTGTTGAAGAAATTGATAGTTTTATTATTATAAAGGATATTTTGAAGTATACTATTGAAGAAAATAGGATATTTTACCGTGATACAGTTAGTTATTTTGGAATCTTGTTGGATGATAATAAAATTAAGCAAGTATGCCGTCTTTATTTCAATACTTCCCAAAAATACTTGGCTTTATTTGACAATGATGACAAGAAAGAAGAAAAAATTCCGATTGATAATATAGCAGAAATTGGTAATTTTGCGGATAGAATTAGAAATACTGTTTTGAAATATGATACAAAAGCTGTTTTATAGCAATTCTTAATTAAATTTAAAAAATAAATTACTTATGTTACGGAAAAAACTACCTCCTCCTATTAATGATTGGAATGGTTAGTAAACTGTCTGCGTAACGTCAGTTATAAAAAATTCCTAATTAGGATCCTAATTATATGACCGATATAAAAAAAGTTGTACTAGCTTATTCTGGTGGTTTGGATACCTCTATCATACTTAAATGGCTTCAAGATGAATATCAATGTGAAGTTGTAACATTTACTGCTGATATTGGTCAAGGAGAAGAACTTGAACCAGCACGTAATAAAGCCAAAGCTGCTGGAATTAAAGAAATTTATATTGAAGATTTACGGGAAGAATTTGTACGTGATTATGTTTTCCCAATGTTTCGAGCTAATACTGTGTATGAAGGTGAATATTTGCTTGGAACTTCTATCGCCCGACCTTTAATTGCAAAATATCTAATTAAAATTGCAAATAAAACTGGTGCTGAAGCTATTTCACATGGTGCTACTGGCAAAGGTAATGATCAAGTTCGTTTTGAATTAGGAGCTTATGCTTTAAAACCAGATATTAAAGTAATAGCTCCTTGGCGAGAATGGGATTTGAATTCCCGACAAAAATTATTAGATTATGCCGAACAACATGGTATTCCAATTGAAATGAAACGAGGTAAAAAATCTCCATATTCAATGGATGCTAATTTGCTGCATATTTCCTATGAAGGTGATATCTTAGAAGAGCCTTGGAATGAGCCAGAAGCAGATATGTGGCGTTGGTCAGTATCTCCAGAAGCAGCCCCAGAACAACCAATAATTTTAGAATTAGAATTTGCTCAAGGTGACATTGTTGCAATCGATGGGAAAACAATGACACCGGCTGAAATCTTAGCTCATTTAAATAAAGTTGCTGGTGCAAATGGAATTGGTCGTTTAGATTTAGTAGAAAATCGATATGTTGGGATGAAATCTCGTGGTTGTTATGAAACTCCTGGTGGTACTGTGATGTTAAAAGCTCATCGAGCCATAGAATCTTTAACCCTAGATCGTGAAGTAGCTCACCTTAAAGATGAATTGATGCCACGCTATGCAAGTTTGATTTACAATGGCTATTGGTGGAGTCCAGAACGGGAAATGTTACAAGGAATGATTGATTCCTCACAAGTTAATGTAAATGGTAAAGTACGATTAAAACTATATAAAGGCAATGTAATTGTTACTGGCCGTAGTTCTGAAAACAGTTTATTTGATACTAGCATTGCTACTTTTGAAGATGATGCTGGTAGTTATAATCAAAAAGATGCTGAAGGCTTTATTAAATTAAACGCTTTACGAATGCGAATAGCTGCCTTAAAAGGCTAGTTTATTATAATATAAAATAATAAATTGAATTTTTTTTGATAAATATTATTTTTAAATGGTACAATGATTTTTTCCATAAATCTAATTTCCCATAAGGAAGAACATATGAAAAAACTTTTTATTACAGGAATAGTCGCAGCATTTGCTATGCAGTTTGCCCAAGCAGGAACTGTTTGTGATGCAAAATCGTCATTAAATGATGCTAGAACAAATTTAGTTGCAATGGTTGGTTTGTCTGATAAAAAGGCAGAAGATGGTGGTGGCGAAGAAGTATTAAATTCTTTGAGAGAAAAAGTTAATACTGCAACTACCAGTTTAGAAACAGCAATTAAAACTCTTGGTGATGAACATACTGATGGTGCTGGTGCAGTTGTAGTAGCTACTTTAGATAAAACTTGGAATGAGTTTAAGGGAACTCGTGAAAGTGAAATCATGCCTAATGTATATTCCGGTAAAAAAGCTGAAGCTAAAGCTATAGCTACTGGTGTTCAAGCAGAACGTATGGATGTTATGAATGATTCAATCTCCAAGCTTGGTGGAGATAAATGTGAAGAAGCTGCTGAATAAAATTTAGTAGTAGATGTAGGGTGTTATTCATAGGATAATACTCTACATTTAAGTTCTATAATTTAAAAATTCACCAAGTTAAATTCCTTCCCTAGGTAAATTGACCATAAATCGGTCTAGCTTTTTCTACCAAATATTCTAATTATTACACCAATTATTTAAAAAAGTGCAAAAAACTTTATGTTAGTGAAAAATATTGATTCTAATGAATTATCTCAGTGGTTAGAAAATGCTGAACCACCTGTTTTAATTGATGTGCGTACTCCAAAAGAAATGGCTCAAGCATCTATTCCAACTGGTCAGCCTTTACCACTGACTGTGTTACCATTACGCATGAATGAAATACCTAAAGATAAACAAGTAGTATTTTATTGTCGGACTGGAGCTCGTTCCGCTCAAGCGTGTATGTATATGACTCAACAAGGATGGGATAACGTCTATAATTTACATGGAGGAATTATTAACTGGGCTCATCATGGATTACCAATAGAACCCTATTTAACCCACACTGTCTAAAGCATCTATTAAACGCCATACTGGTATTACTTCAATATTAGGTAATTTTTCTTTGGGAGCATTAGCTCTGGGAATTATAGCTCGTTTAAAACCATGTTTATCAGCTTCACGTAGACGTTCTAAACCATTAGGTACTGGCCGTATTTCCCCGCCTAATCCAATCTCACCAAAAACTACTAAATCTCTAGCTAAAATAAGATCGTTCATACTAGATAATATTGCGATCAAAATAGCTAAATCAGCTCCAGTATCACTTATTCTAACTCCACCAACCACGTTAATAAATACATCCATATTATAAGTTGCTATTCGTCCATGTCGGTGCAACACAGCCAATAATACTGCCAGTCGATTTTGATCAAGTCCTAATGCAACTCGACGTGGATTAGGAGCTGGGGATTCATCTACTAAAGCTTGCACTTCTACTAGTAATGGGCGAGTTCCTTCATGAGAAACCATAATAACACTACCTGGTACATTTTCTTGCTCATTGGATAAAAAGATTGCGGAAGGATTGCTAACTTCACGTAATCCTTTATCAGTCATAGCAAACACCCCTAATTCATTGACTGCTCCAAATCTATTTTTAATAGCTCGTATAATCCGAAATCGAGTGCCACTATCACCTTCAAAATATAGAACTGTATCAACCATATGTTCTAAAATTCTTGGGCCAGCTAATGCTCCTTCTTTGGTTACATGACCTACTAAAAATATTGCTGTACCAGTTTGTTTAGCAAAACGTACTAATAAGGCCGCACTTTCTCGCACTTGTGATACTGAACCTTGAGCTGATTGTAATAATTCTGTGTGCATGGTTTGAATTGAGTCAATTACCATGATTTTTGGTTGTTCAGCTTGAGCTGTATTTAAAATTATTTCAATATTAGTTTCAGTTAGTAATCTTAAATTTTTTACATCTAAATTTAGACGTTTAGCTCGTAAACTAACTTGTTGTGGAGATTCTTCACCAGTAACATACAAAGATAGATAATTTTGACTAAGTTTAGATAAAGTTTGTAAAAGTAAAGTCGATTTACCAATACCTGGATCACCACCTATTAAAACCACTGAACCAGCAACTAATCCACCACCTAAAACATGATCTAATTCAGCTAAATTAGTTGATATACGAATCTCTTCTGATACTTCTATCGAACTTAATAAACATGTATCAGCTTTGCTACCACTGTAATTTTTTTTATATTTATTCTTATTCGTAATCTCTTCTATAATAGTTTCTTCTAAAGTATTCCATTCCCCACAATTAGGACATTTTCCAGCCCATTTAGGAGTATTAGCTCCACATTTTTGACAAGTATAATTAGTTTTTTTGGGCATTATAATATTAGATATTTTGAAAGTTATATGCGTAACTTAAGTCAATAATAATTATGATGATTTTGTTGCTATAAAAACCATTTGATGACAATGGTAAGGATCAATTTTTTCCAAGATATTTTGTGAAAAATTTGGAAATGGATATAAACCAAAACCATAGCCTCTGATATTTTCAAAACCTAATGTCTCTAGATATTTTTTTAATACTCTATAGCTAAAAACTACTAAATGTCTATGAAGAGGAGTATCACCTTCAATATCAGAAAACTCAATATTACTTACTTGCAATGGTGCTTCACTTTTTAATAGTTGTTGAGAATCAGGGTGTGGCCCACTAGAAGGCATTTTACCAATTGCGAGAAGTGCTATAGTAAAAAATGTGCTTATATTAGGAGTCAAAATAATTAATTTCCCACTTGGTTGTAAAATTCTTTTAGATTCACGGAGCCATTGACATCCATTCAATAAATGTTCAAGAACAGATAAAGCAAACACACATTGAAATGTATTATCTTCATAAGGCAAAGGATTATTAAGATTGCCTTGTTTTATATTAAGACCTTCTTTGTGAGCATTTATAACAAGTTCTTCGCTCCATTCTAAACCACAATAATGTTCTTTTTTTAATTGAATTTGTTTTTGTAAATAATAAAAATGTTGTCCTTCATTTGCTCCACAGTCCAAACATATGCCGTCTGATGATAATGCATTAATTATCTCAGTATATGCAAGGTTATATGCTTTGCTCATAGTGTTGGAATATAAATTACGAAAGTATGACTTAATCAATATACTATCCTCTTTAAAAAGGTTGAATAAATTTTATCATTAGTGAAAAATCTAATTTCAATCAGCAATATAATGGTTAAATTCTGTCTCACTTGGGATATACGGCAAACCTCTTTCAACTAGTTCTTCAATCACTATATCTGGTTTTTCTAATTTGATATATTTTACTAAAGATGAATAATTTAATGGTTTTTGTATGTAGGTAGAACGGTTAAATTTTCTAGCAAAATATACTTCTAAGGCATTAAAGAATGAATCTTTAAAAATTACAGTGTTAAGTTTTTGGCTGTCACATGTAACTGTATGATCCATAACTTGATTAGTATCTACTGGATATATAATTAATTCGCAAGTTTCTTCAAATACAGGTTCGGGAAATGATTGAGTAAAAATATCTACGCCAATAAAAGCTGCTAAATCTCCACCATTTATGGTTGCTGATAAGAGTTTGTTTAATTCTGGTTGTATTTTATCTGGAAACAATTTTTCTATTTCTAACATTATTTGATACTGGGCAACATTAGCGGCATAATGATTCCAATGAGTATCGGTTTTAATATAAATTTGATGTTTATTTTTTAGTTCTAATAACGGTTGTCTTAAATCAACTATTATCACATCTGTATGTTCATGTAAATAATCAACAAGTTGATCAGTTGCTGATTTTTCATTGACTTTGGTAATATAATCGGGAAGTTGCTCAAAATAAATAGTATGTTTATTGGGAGCTATGATGAATAAATATTCAATTCCTCTATTATTTAACCAATTTTTAACGTTTACCATGTATGTGGCAAGTCTATTTAATTCAAGCTGGGAAAATAAATTAACATTCCTGACATCTCCCATAGGATCATGATATTTATTATAACCTTTTTTAGCAGAACCTAGAAATAACCAACCATTTTTACCTATAGTAACGTCTTCTGAAGGTGAGTCACCAATACTATATTTGACCAATTTATAATATTTAGTGAACCAATCTCGTAATCCAAAATGATCTGCATAATATTTATCAAATAATTGAGGAAACTTATTGATTTCTTCCATTGTTTTAGGAATTTCCGGTAGTTGAATCAATGTTCTTTTTTCAATTGCAGAAATTTCTTTATCTTGTTTGATGATTCCAGACGTAAAAGGAATAAATATTAACGCACAAAATATACATATAATAATGTAATTATTTAATTTATGTAAAGTTTGTTCTTTCATGCTTTAGATATTTACATAAATTCTATAATTTTTGGTAAATACGGAAGATTTCTTTCAACTATCTCTTCAATCACTATATCTGGTTGTTCTAATTCTATATATTTCTTTAAAGATGTATAATCCAATTTCCCCCATATATAAGTAGAACGCTTAAATTTTCTTACAAAATAAGGTTGCAATGCCTCAAAAAATGAATCCCTAAATATAATAGCATTAAGCTTTTGATTCTTACACATAAAAGTATGAGTAATAATTTCATTAGCTTGTTTGGGATGCTTAGTTAAATGACAAGTTGGTTTAAATACAGGGTATGGAGATGGTTCTTGCAAATTATTAATTCCAATAAAATTAGATAAATCCCCACCTTTTCTCATTCTTACCTTTAATTTCTGCAATTCAGGTTTTATTTTATCCGGGAACGTCTTTGCTATTTCCAACATAATCTCATACTGTGCAATATTTACAGCATAATGATTCCAATGAGTATCAGTTTTAAAATAAATCTGCTGCTTATCTTTTTCTTTTAATAATGGTTTTCTTAAATCAACTATTAAAATATTTGTATATTTATTTAAGTATTCAATAAGCTGATCTGTTGCTGATTTTTCATTAACTTTAGTAATATAATTCGGTAGTTGATCAAAATAAATAGTATGTTTATTGGGAGCTATTACAAACATATATTTAATTCCTTTTTTATTTAACCAAGAATTAAGTTTTTTCATATGTTCAGCAAACTGTTTTAATTCAGATTGGGAAAACAAATTAACATTTCTAACATCCCCAATGGGATCATCGTATCTATTATAACCAGTCTTAGAACCTAGAAATAACCAACCATTCTTACCTATAGTAACGTCTTTTGAAGGTGAATCATTTATATGATATTTTACTAATTTATAGTATTCTGTGAATAAATATCTTAATCCAAAATGATCTGCATAATATTTATCAAACAATTGAGGAAACTTATTGATTTCTTCCATTGTTTTAGGAATTTTTGGCAATTGGACTAACTTTCTCTTTTCAATTTTAGATATTTCGGTATCTGTTTCCAAAATTCCAACAAAAAATGGGATAAATATTGAAGCTCCAAATAATAAAATTATGATTAGGTTGTTTAATTTATACCAAATTTGTTCTTTCATTCTCAACCTTAAAATCTGAAATAAATAAATGGATTATATGTGGATGATGAAATTTTTATAATGCTCAGGAATAACAATGAAGAAAGAATTATTAATCTTGGAATATCAATTAAACATATAATTTTAATGATATTTTTACCAGAAAAATTAGTTAAATAATCTTTAATTAATTTATATACAGGCAACGACAATACAGTTCCAATTAAAAAAGCATAGATTGCTTCATATGATAAGTGTTGGTAAAATTGATAAAGCGTAGTTTGATAATTATAAATATTAACCATAGAATATGTATAATCAATAGCTTGTGGCAATGTATCAGCTCGGAAAAATACCCAACCAACCACCACGATAATGAGTAAATAGACATGTTGGATTGGTTTCCACAATTTGCTTAGAATTTTTGATAAACCGGCATGTTCACTAGCTAAAAATATCCCATGAAATAATCCCCAGATTAAAAAATTCCAACTCGCACCATGCCAAAATCCAGTTAATATAAATACGATTAGTAGGTTAATATAAACTCGGAAAGTTGATACTCTGCTGCCACCAAGTGCAATGTAAACGTAGTCTCTAAACCAAGTCGATAGAGATATATGCCAGCGTCGCCAAAATTCTCGTACAGAAGTTGCAATATAAGGATAATTAAAGTTCTCAAGGAAACTAAATCCAAACATTCTACCAAGTCCAATCGCCATGTCGGAGTAACCAGAGAAATCAAAATATATTTGCAAAGTGTAAGCTAAAATACCAATCCAAGCTAATGGCATAGTTAAATCATTGCCTGATAACATAAAAATTGAATCAGCAACCTCTCCAAGTGGATTGGCAATTAACATTTTTTTAGCTAGTCCGTAGATAAAACGTTGCACACCACTAGCAAATAATTCAATAGAATGAGTTCTGCTGGTAATTTGATCTGCGACATCGTGATAGCGAACTATTGGGCCAGCAATTAATTGAGGAAATAGAGAGATGTAAAGAGCCAAATTGAAAATATTTTTTTGGGAAGGAACTTCTTTACGATAAACATCTACGATATATGAGATTGCTTGAAAGGTAAAAAAGGATATTCCTAATGGCAGATGAACTGGAGCTAAATTAATTGTGGAAATATCAAACCAAGTAAGTAATACGTTGATATTGTCAGTAATAAAATTGGCGTATTTAAAAGAGGTTAGCAAGGCTATATTAACGATGATTCCAAATGTTAAATATAGTTGGGATAATTTATTGGATTTAGTTTGAGAATGATAAATCAATAATCCAAACAGATAGTTAGATATAATAGATACTAACATTACTCCAAGATAGAAAACTTCTCCCCACGCATAGAAAAGTAAGCTTATCAATAATAACACTATATTTTTTATTAATTTTGGAGATAAGTAATAAAGAAATAGTGCTATTGGTAAAAATCCGAATAAAAATATAGGGGAGCTAAATACCATTTTTGTTTGATTGTTGTTTTAATAGGTGGATTTTGAAAAAATTGGCAGTGGGCTTCGACAGTTAAATCCTAGATAAAATGTCAGATTATTCCAAAGAAATTAGACTAAAAATTAAGCGAAACGTTGGGTTAAAATATC
>JASFYV010000189.1:0-35531 GCA_045046925.1 Candidatus Marithrix sp.
TCATATGGAATGGAAATGTTATGATTTATTATCCCATATTTTATTGGCAACTTCTACTAGTATCAATCTTTTTTATCAACAGAATCCGTTATAATCAGAATATTCTAATTAATTTGGAAAGTTCACGTATCAATATGTTCTACCATAAGTTGCACATTTTTCATCCCTCGAAAAATATTTACATTTAGTCTATAAGCAAGTTGTACCTGGTCAGTGTCAAGTGTTTGATCACCAGTATTAAAAGCAATTGCATCAAGTATTGGCCCGCCATTAATTGGGCGTACCTGCATTTTGAGATGACGTTCTTTTAATAATTTATGATCAATTAAATCAAACTGACCATCAAAAACTGGTTCTGGAAAATCATGCCCCCAAGGAGTTAAATCTTGCAATTGTTTTATTAAATCTAAACTAAAATCTTCTTCTGTTAATTCTCCATCGCTAAAAATTATTCCACGTAGTTCTTCAAGAGCTAAATGATTACTAACTTCATCATCAAAAGCTGATAAAAAAGTTTCAAATTGATCACGTTTAATAGTCAATCCAGCCGCCATTGCATGACCACCAAAATGTATTATCATATCCGGATTTTTATTTGCTATTGTATCAATAACATCTCTAATATTAACTCCGGCAACTGAACGGCCAGAACCTCTAATAGTAGTTTCAGTATCATAAGTAAATATAATTACCGGCCGATGTAAACGATCTTTAATTCTAGATGCCAAAATTCCAGTTACTCCTTGATGCCATTGTTCGTCTAATAAACATAGACCTGAATATAGTTTCTCAATATCCCCGATTTCCAACATATTATTTGCTTCTTGGTGCATTTTTGCTTCTTCAGCCCGACGTTCTTGATTAAAAACTTGCAATAATTTAGTGTGTTGTTTAGCAGTAAAATCATCTTCACATAATAAGCAAGCAATGCCATAAGACATATCGTCCATACGTCCAGCAGCATTTAAACGTGGTCCTAAATAAAATGCCAAATCACTAGCAACTAAATTAGCTTGCTCTCGTTCAGATTCTTGAATCAAAGCTCTAATCCCAGGACAGCAATGATTAGCTTTAATCCTTCTAATACCTTGTTCAACCAAGATACGGTTATTATAATCCAAACTTACTACATCTGCTACAGTACCTAAAGCAACTAAATCAAGATATTCGGCTAAATTTGGTTCTGAAATATTTTGTTTAGCGAACCAATTTTTATTGCGTAAGTAAGCTCGCAGAGCCAACATTACATAAAAAATTACTCCTACTCCACATAGATTTTTACTGGGAAATTTGTCGCCTACTTGCTTTGGATTAACAATAGCATCAGCATTTGGCAATTTTGCTCCTGGTTCATGATGATCAGTAATTAGAACTAACATACCTTTTTGTTTAGCTACTTCAACTCCAGCATGACTGGAAATACCATTGTCAACTGTTATCAATAAATCAGCACCATTCCCTGAATTAGTTGTTGCCATTAAAGGCAATTTATTAATTAATTCAACTATTTCTGGCCTTAAGCCATATCCATGTTTCTTACGATTAGGTACTATAAACCCAACTTTTTCCGCCCCCATTTGTTTCAAAGCCTTGATCGCTAATGTACAGCTAGTTGCACCATCAGCGTCAAAATCGGCTACAATTAAAATTCGGTTTTGTTGAACTATTGCGTTATATAACAATTCAACTGCTTTATCTATGTTTAATAATGTTGAATGAGGTAGCAAGTTTTTCAAGCTATAATCTAATTCAGCAATATCAGTAATTCCACGATTAGCCAATACCCGTTTGAGGATAGGATGTAAAGTTGTAGGTAAATTATTGGCTACGCTATCACGCCTAACAATAGTTTTCATTATTTAGCAGTAGCTTTTTTCTCCAAACTATTCATAATTCCGATGTTGGCAAAACTAGATAAAACATCGAGATTAGTTGGTAATTTATTATCTGAAGCTCCAAAATTAACAATATTATGTGGCATAGTTAAGTTAATATCCTTCAGATTTGGATAGATAATCGCAACTATATCTCTTTGAATTTCAGCAATATAAATATCAGAAATTCTAGCTTCATATTTAGCTCTCATTATTTCAGCTTCAGCCTTGCCTGTTTCTACAATAACTTTTGCCTCAAATTGAGCTGCTTCTAAATTAGCTTTCTGAATATCAAGTTCAGCTTGAGATACAATTAATTCTGATTCTTTTTTAGCTATCTGAATTTTTTGTTCAGCTTGTATAATAGCCAATTCTTTTGATTTTTGAGCTATTTGCAATTTTTGATTAGCATGGACAATAGCTAATTCTCTAGCCTTATTAGCTAACTGAATTTTTTTAGTTTCTTCAATGATAGCAAACTCTTTAGCTTTTTCAGCTAATTCAATATTGCGAATTTCTTGGACGATAGCTAATTCTTTGGCTTTGTTAGCTAACTGAATTTCCTGTTCTGCTTTAGCAACAACTAATTCTTCATCTTTTCTGGCTTTAATAGTCGCTAAATCAATAGCTAATTTTTCTTCTTCCTTAGCTTTAGCAATAGTTACAAAAATAGCTAATTCAGTTTCTTTAGTAGTTTTTTGAATTTCTTGATCTGCCAATACTAATTCTAATTGTTTCTGCATCACAACTAGTTCTTTGGCTTTTTGAGCTAATTGATTTTTTTGAGATTCTTTAATTAAAGCTAATTCTTCTGATTTTCTGGCTAATTTAAGTTCTTGTTCTTTGCTAATATTGGCTAAATGGATTATTTTATCTTTCTCAATAGTGGCTAACTGAGTTTGTTTTTCCTTTTCAATATTAGCTAACATAATCTTTTGGTTATCAAATACCATTGCCAATTCATCGGCTTTTTTGTTTGAAATTCTATCAAACTCTTTTTTATCTGTTAATAACTGTTCCAGTTCTGGTTCTGGTTCTGGAACTCCCAAAGTAACTTGGATTACTTCGATTCCATAATTAACTAACGATTTTTTTTCTAATCTCTCTATTTCACCTTTTGCATTAGTAATTGGTACAGTTTTCCAAACTTTTAAGCTAGTAGTTTTTTGGTTTGAAAATCCATTTTGGCCAATCATTACTATATCTCTAGTATTTACTTCTACTTCTTCTCTTTTAGTTTTATAAATACCATTTTGTAATTGATCTTCCAGAGCCATTCTAAATTGATTTAATCCACCTTGAAAAAATTCCTCTCCAGTATATTGAGTAGCAGTTGTCACCATAACATCTCGGGAAATTGGGATTAATAATGCGTCAACTAATTTTTCATGAGTAGTAAAATCTTTATGAATCATTTCCAATAAATCTCTGTTATTTGGTAATTTATAACGAAAAGTAGCTGGAATATTAGCTGTATAACTATCAGCAAATCGTAATTGAATTGGTGACTTTTCTTCCCTGATTTGTTGTCCACCAAAGCCAGTTCCGAAATCTACTATCCAAACTCGTTTATATCGAGTTACTGAAGATAAAGGAATTTTCCAATGAATAGCAGGTCTATCGTAAGTTTCTACGTCATGAGTTATTGGATTTTCATAGAGATCAATGTAACCAGTTTCTGTGATAAATATAGTTGATTTTATTGCTATAAAAATTAATAATATTAAGACAACAAGTAACCAAAATTTTTTAATTAAATCCCCTATCATTTGAAATATGTTGCGTAAATCTAAATAAATCAGTATTAATAAACCCTCTTGATTTGTTTCATTAAAACTGTTGGAAGGTAAAATATCCGGTTCTTTAAATGACATGGTATGTTCCTTAAAATTGCTTAACAAAAGTCTGTATCAGAGTATATCATAAAACTTAATAGCCAAAAGCAATCATGTATAAATATTTAATATTATCATAAGTGTACAGGAAATATTATTTACTAGTTTAGTGAAGGGCAACCGGATTGTCCCTACATAACATAATAATTTGTAGGGGTAATCCCTTGTGGTTACCCTAATCAATTTACTTATAGTGTTTCCCTATTCAGTTAAATACAACCACCCCTTTCGTCCCCTTCTTATTTAAGGAGGGGATTAGGGGTGGTTTATGTACTTTATAATTGTGAATTAGTGAACGAAAAATAGTTAATTACTAATGTTTTTGATTTTCATTAACTATTATTAATTCACTGTTAACCATTCACAATTATATATAAATTATCCGTTATTCTTAAATCCTAATACATCTTGCATATCAAATACACCGGTTTTTTGTTGCATTATCCATTGAGCAGCTCGAATTGCTCCATTGGCAAATGTCATACGGCTAGAGGCTTTATGAGTTATTTCTACTCGTTCTCCAATATCTGCAAACATGACCGTATGTTCTCCAACGATATCACCAGCTCTAATAGTTTCAAAACCAATAGTTTTTCGTTCTCTTGCTCCAGTTTTTCCCTGTCTTCCATACACTGCACATTCAGATAAATCTCTGCCTAAAGCGTTAGCAACTATTTCTCCCATTCGTAATGCGGTACCAGAAGGTGCGTCAGCTTTATGACGATGATGAGCTTCAATTACTTCAATATCAACTTCATCGCCCATAATTTGAGCTGCTATTTCTAATAATTTAAAGGTAAGATTTACTCCAATACTCATGTTAGGAGCAAAAATAATAGCAATATCTTGAGCTGTTTCTTGAATAATTTGTTTTTGTTCAGCAGAAAATCCAGTAGTACCAATTACCATCCGTTTATTGGCAGCTCGACAAATAGCTAAATGTTCTAAAGTTGCCTCTGGTGTAGTAAATTCAATCAATACATCAAAATTGGCAGTGGATAAATTATTGGAGATTGCTATATCATTATGACCGACTCCAGCTAATTCACCAGAATCATTACCAATAAAATTACTAGCTGGATGCTCAAAAGCAACGGAAAGGTTTGTATTTACTTCATTTGTACAAGCTTCAATAAGTCTACATCCCATTCTACCGGCAGCTCCGGCAATTGCAATGTTCATCTGCATAAATAGTTCCTATGAAATTATACCTGATATAAGTTTTAATCAGGATTTTATTTAAATGTGATGAAAGTATTATTTGGGGGAAACATCTATGTTTCAAATATTTCAGTTAATTATTTGTATATGAAAACATAGAGAAAATAATTTACCTATGAAATTGTTCAAATATATTAAAAAAACGTTTTTATAAAAGTAATTTACTAATTTTGCACGGAATTATCTCATTTAAATTAGTACTATGCAAGAATAACCAAATTTTAAATCCTATTAGAAATTAATAATGTTTTATTTATATTAAATAATTGGTATAATCATGTAGTTATAGCAATTCTTAATTATGAATGCTTAATTTTCAATTAAATTCAAAGATAACATCAATTACTTATGGCATTAAACACTATTAATAAATTTAACTAGATTCAAGGATATATATGCGAGTTCGTTCCAAATTATTTATAAATACCACTATAACAGTTATTTTTATATCCATTATTGGTGGTATTGGATTTTATTACATTAATCATGTTGCCAACATATCTTTATTATTAACTAAATTAGAAGCTAAACCAGTTTTAAAAATTAATGATTTAGAAAATATTGCCTGGGAAAGATGGTTGATTTTGATCGAACATAGTAATGTTTCTGATTATGAAATGATGCTAGAGTTAGAAGCTGAACTTATAGAGTTAGATCAACAAATAGAAATAAAATTAACTGAAATAGATAATATTTATATCCAAAATGAAGCAAAAACCATTGAACATAGGCAAACTTTAAATAATTTTAAAGTTAATTGGCTACAATTTAAGCAAGTAGCGGAACAAATTTTACTTCTTAGTCAAGATTTTACTAAAAAAGATGCCTTAGATTTAATTGTTAAAGATGGCAAAACAACTTATAAAAAAGCTATTTATTATTTACATGAATTAATAATAGAACATAGTGAAAATATGACGATATTGAATAATCATGTTTCAAAAATTCGTTGGGATGCTATAAATATAATAAAAATTTTAGTTGGTCTGCTAATTTTAAGTTCTATAATAATTGGTTCTTTTGTTATTAAGCAAATTTTACGACAAGTAGGTGGAGAACCTGCTGAAATTGCTAATATTACTAAACAAATTGCGGCTGGAAATTTGAATATTAAATTTGAATCTAATAATACGACTGGCATCTATGCTAATATCCAGACTATGGTGCATGATCTTAAAATAGTAATTGCTGATATTATTAAAGTTTCACAAGGATTAACCAATGATAAACAAAATATTATTCCAACAGCAAAATATCAAGGTGATTTTATTGAAATTAAGCAGGCTTTAACTGAAGCTGCTAAAGAATTATCAAATATTGCTATCCAAAAAAATGCTCAAAACTGGATAAAAAATGGACAAGCTGAATTAAATGAAATTATTAAAGGTGAACAAGATATTGCTTTTTTAACTAGGAATATAATTGATTTTTTATGTGAATATGTAGAAGCTCAAATTGGATTATTTTATGTATTACAAAATGATATAGAACAACCCTATTTACAAGTTATCTCTGGTTACGCATATATCGCTAGTGATAATCGTTCTAATAGCTGTTTAATCGGAGAAGGTATGGTTGGACAAACAGCTTTAAAGAAAAAAACTATATATTTTCAACAAACTGCAGCAGAATGCCCAAATATAATTCGGTCTGGATTATCTAATGTAGTACCACGTCATATTTTATTATTGCCATGTTTATACGAAAATTCAATTAAAGCAGTGTTAGAAATAGGTTTTGCTAGAAAACCATCTGATATTAAAAGAGATTTTTTAGAACAAGTACTTTTGAATATCGGGATAGCAGTAAATACTTCTGGTTCTCGTTCCCAAATGCAACGCTTACTACAGCAAAGCCAACAGCAATCAGAGGAATTACAAAGCCAGCAGGAAGAATTACAAAAAACTAATGAAGAATTACAAAGCCAATCAGAAGAGCTTCAAGCTCAACAAGAAGAGCTAAGACAATCCAATGAAGTTCTTGAAGAGCGTACTAAAGATTTAGAACAGCAAAAAACAGAGATTCAAGATAAAAATGATGCTTTAGAAACTAGTAAAATTAAAATGGAAAAAGCTCAAACTGCAATTTCTTTAAAAGCTAAAGAGTTAGAAATAGCTAGTAAGTATAAATCTGAATTTTTAGCTAATATGTCACATGAATTGCGTACTCCTTTGAATAGTCTATTAATTTTATCACAATTATTAGCAAATAATAATAACAATAATTTGGATGCCAAACAAGTTGAATACGCAAAAACAATCAATAGTGCTGGCAATGATTTACTTATTTTAATCAATGATATTTTGGATTTATCTAAAGTTGAAGCTGGTAAAGTTGAAGTACAATGGGAGGAGGTATCATTAGTTGATTTACTATCCTCAATTGAACAGAGATTTACTCCAATTGCGAATGAGAAAGGGGTACAATTTTATCTTAATATAGCAGACGACATACCTAAAACTTTAGTAACAGACAGCCAACGTATTAAACAGATTATCAATAATTTACTATCTAATGCCTTTAAATTTACCAGTGAAGGTGACGTTAAAATTTTAGTCCAACAACCAACCAAAATTCCTACTGATATAAAAGAACTTAAACCAACTGAAACTATTTCTATCAGTGTAATTGATACTGGAATTGGAATCTCTGAAGATAAACAGCAAACTATATTTGAAGCTTTCCAACAAGCTGATGGTTCTACTAGTAGAAGTTATGGTGGTACTGGATTGGGTTTATCTATCTCTCGTCAACTAGCCCATTTATTGGGTGGAAAACTAACAGTAACCAGTGAAAAAAATAAAGGTAGTGTCTTTACTTTATACTTACCGAATAAATCTGCCATCAAAACTACTCATGTTCCATCCCAGCCTGAACCACCTCTATTAACCGAAGAATATCAATCGCCTAAAGATATTTTACAAGCTGATGACAGAGATGATTTATCAGCCACTGATATTACTATCTTGATAGTAGAAGATGATAGAAAATTTTCTAATATTATTACAGAATTAGCTCAGAACAAAGGGTTTAAATGCCTATTAGCAGAAGATGGTCTTACAGGTCTTAAATTAGCCGAAGAATATAAACCTGATGCCATAATTCTAGATATTGGCTTGCCAAAATTAGATGGTTTAAGTTTGATGCGAAAATTGAAGGATAAACGTAGTACTCGGCATATTCCAGTACATTTTATGTCTGCTGCTGACCAAAGTATAGATGCAAAAAAAATGGGAGCTATTGGTTATCTAGTTAAGCCAATAAATATGGAAAAACTGCTGGAAGTTTTCAAGAAAATAGAAATCTTCATTAGTAAAACAGTTAAGACAGTATTGATTATAGCAGATGATAAGTCGAATCAAAATGAAATTATGAATTTGGTAGCTGATGAAGATTTAAAGATTGAAGTATCTATAACTGCTAAAGATGCTTGCAAAAAGTTGTTAGCAATGACTTATGATTGTGTAATTTTGGATATGGATTTAGAACAAGGTTATGGTAGTAAACTGTTGGAAAAGATGCAACAAGAAACTGGCCAACCTTGCAAAATTCCTATCATTGCTTATGCTAATCGTGATCTGACTACTGAGGAAGAAGCATTATTAGTACATTGTTCTAATGAAATACCTATTAAATCAGTATCATCTCCTGAAAATTTAGTGGATGAAACAACTTTATTTTTGCATCAAATAGAAGCCAATTTGCCTAGCAATAAACGTAAAATGTTACATATGGTGCATGATAAAAAAACTATTTTAAAACATAAAAAAGTTCTGCTTGTAGATGATGATGAACGAAATATCTTTGCTTTAGCAACAATCTTAGAAAATCATGAGGTAGAAGTTATTTGTGGTATAAATGGTAAGGAAGGTTTAGAATTATTAAAGCAACATGATGATATTGCAATAATTTTAATGGATATTATGATGCCAGAGATGGATGGTTATGAAACTATTAGTGAAATTCGGAAACAATCTGAATATCAGAATTTGCCCATTATAGCTTTGACTGCTAAAGCCATGAAAGATGATAGAATTAAGTGTATTGAAGCTGGAGCAAATGATTATCTAGCTAAACCAGTTGATACAGATAAATTATTATCCTTAATGCGAGTTTGGTTATATGAATAAATGTTATCATAGATATGATTATTAGTGAAGTTAAGGATTGTCAAGAGCAATTAATAATAATATATTGATTTTAATCTGCCAGTAAAACATGTTCTTACACTGGACTTATGATTCGTTTTTTGGAAGACTCGCAACTTCTTTTCTGGGAATATTTACGATTTAGTTCTTAATTCACATTAAAAGCTAAATTAGATAAATAATTCTTAATTTGAAAATTTTAAGGATTGGAATTTATGGTGCGTAAGACACATCCTATTTGCTAAAAATGACAATTTATTTCTATACGATAAAAGATAAATATGGTGAATTTTCCAATTTTTCGAAATATGGAATACATCAAGATGGTAAATGGTGGAAAACTACAGAGCATTATTTTCAAGCTCAAAAATTTATTGATGAAGAATACCAAGAAAAAATAAGAAATGCTCCAGATGCTAAAACAGCAGCTAACCTAGGTAGAAGCAGAAAAATATCAATTAAACATGATTGGGAAGAGATAAAAGATGATATTATGAGAAAAGCAGTATTAAATAAATTTCAAACTCATAAAAATTTACAGAAATTATTGTTAGCCACCAATAATGAAAAACTAGTCGAAGCAGCACCTGGTGATTATTACTGGGGATGTGGTGCAGATGGTTCTGGAAAGAATATGTTGGGCATTATTCTTGAGGAAGTAAGAAATAAAATAGGAGACAAGACATGTTTCAAACTATGAAGGTAAGCACTAGATTATACACCGGTTTTGGTATTTTTATATTTTTTGTAGTTGTTGTATGTATACTGGCAATTTTTCAAATTCAAACTCTATTTAAGCTCAATAGTACTTTATATTATTACCCATCAATTACTCATAAAGCAGTACGCATAGTTAATCTTAATATAACTCACATTCAAAATAAAATGGAAAGGTTTGCCTATTTTTATGATAGGACTAGGTTAAACAGTGTAAAAAAAGATATTACTACCTATGAAAGAGATATTAATCGTAATTTATCTATAATTGAAAAACATTTTTTTGGCAATAAACAAAATATTGATCGAGTCAGAAGATTATTTCAAGATTGGAAGCCAATTATTAATGAAATTATAGCTTTATATAGAAAAAATGATACAAAAGAAGCTCATGATAAAATATTTAAAGGAGAAAATGCTGTACATATTGCCAAATTAGAAAAAGCTTTAAATGTGTTAACTGAATTTGCTGATATTAGTACTGAAATGAATTTAAATCAAGCTAACTCCCAAACTAATAATATTTTATGGTTAGCAGTTATGATGATAATTGGGTTATTTGCTGGAGTATGGGTAATGTTTTTAATGTATCATAAGGTAGCTACAGATGTTGGGTTAAGTTTTGAGATTGCTGATGCGATGGTGAAAGGAGATTTAACAGGCAAGATTCAATGTGATCCAAACACCAAATCTGATAAATTATTAGCAATACTTGATAAAGCTCGTGATGAATTTAATGCTCGTACTCAAACTATAACCGAGATAGAAACTCAAATAGATGATTTAAAAGAAGTAAAACAAGAAATAGAAGAAAATAAAAATCTGATAAAATTGCGAGAGAAAAAAGAAGATATAGAACAGCAGATTGCAATAAATACTTTACGTGCTAGTAAATCTTTAGATAGTATATTTACCGGGTTTTTTTTAGAAGAACATGTTGTGGATACCAATCCAGATGGTTATTCCACTGCTAGTACATCACCTACTAGTGGCGAACCAGAAGGTAAACATGCCAAAGATTTTTTTGGACGATTACAAGATGGTAACTGGTAATTATATAATGGAAATATTTAACTATTAATAATCTAATAAAATCCCAAATGATTCAAGTTGATTTTTATATATTACAAACTAGTATTAGACAAAGAAAGGAACGGCTTGCTTGTCAAATAGCTGATAAAGCTTGGCATCAAAACTATCAAGTTTACGTTCATACAGAATCACAAATGGCAGCTGAACATATTGATATGATGATGTGGGTATTTAAAGAGGAAAGCTTTTTACCGCATGACATTTACTATGCAAATACTTCATCCCCAGCTCCAATCCAAATTGGTTATACAGAACAGTTTTGTAACAATATGGAAGTATTGATTAACATGAGTAAAGTTGTTCCAATATTTTTTGAAAAATTTAACCGGATTGCTGAAATTGTTGATAATAATAATATAGAACGGGAAGCTGGTAGAAATCGTTATCGGTTTTATAAAGAAAATAATTATATTTTAAAAGTACATGAAATTAATCGCTAGAGTATAATATGAAAAAATCTAAGACAGTTAAACTTCCAGTATTGGATGATGTGGTTGTGCCAGGTAAAGATATTGAAGAAAAAGAAGATTTTCTTTCTATATTGAATGAAGTTGAAGTAAAAGCGTTACAAAAACAGATAGATAAAATTATAAAACGACAGTTAGAAACACATTTAGATAAAGCCATCAAAGAAGCAACTAGTGATATAAAAAAGCATTTAGATAAAGTCCTACCTGGCATAATTAAAGCTGCTAACAAACGTAGTACGGAATACTGAAATTTTGTAACTACCTACGTCTGGGTTGGGTACTGAAGGTTTTGTCCTTATGACCTACCACCACGAGGATTTTTTACATCTTTGGGGATTCCTATTGGTTTTCTTATACCCATCGCTGGTGATTTATGACTACTTACACTGTTCAAGCCCAAACGACCACGTAACTTTGCAATATCTGCTTTTAACTCTTGCTTTTCTCCTAAAAGTTGTTATTGCTTTTAGGGATTTTATGTCGTTTGGTAGCTCTTTCATCTCTCTATTATAACATTTTTTACTATGGTAGGTAGTTATAAGAATTAAATATAGCCATTAATACTTTATCTCAAATGTGGGCATGGGCTGTATCAGATGATTCAAGTCCACTCAAAAACTAGTTGCAAATGTTTATTGGGAATGCAACTTTGCAATCGAGTTATACCCTAATTTTTGCTAAATATATTATGGTTTTGTAGGAATAAACCTATGTGTCTATCCTTAACTTTTGCATTATAAATCCCAATATTAAAATATCCTATCTCAGTTAATTTTCTTAATGAAGTGGAATATTATAAAAAAAAGTAAACAAAATATCGAACTCAGGTTATATTAGTTTCATTGCTTAATTATTATTTTAAAATAACATTTTCCTATGATTATTCATTTTCTTAATTCTGCTTGTAAATAACGTTGGACAATTGTTAACTGTTTATTTAATCCTTTTACATCCAAACAAATTGGTAAATTTTGTAATAATTGTACTGCTTTGAAGTTGCCACCTAATATTTGATAAATTCTCAAAATTTGAGGAAATTCATAAGACAATCCTAAATAATGAATATAACGAGAAAAATCATAAAAATTAGGTCGTTGTAAATTATAAATATAAAAATTTGGTAATGAAATATGACGAGAAGTTAAGATAATAATTTGATTAGGTGCTAACTTTTTTACGTCACTAGTTAATATTTGATAACCATCTTGCAATAGATTTACAGCCAATTGTTCAGCTAAAGCTGTTTTGCCTATTCCACCAATTCCTCTTATAAGTAAACGTTGGATTTTCCCAGTGCATAATTTTTTAGTTAAAGTTTGTAATTCTTGTTTACGTCCAATAAATATTTTAGTTTTTGGGATTAAATTAGTTTTCTGTGGTTTAAAATTCCAATTGATTAATATTGGTTCGCTACTAAATAATATTGGCAAACTCCATTGTTCAGCAATATTATCATCTATGGTATCCCAAATTTCATTAGTAGATAATAAATTAGTCATTGCACAACGACCAGCTTGTACTGCTAAATTTACTGGTTTTTGTTGAGCTAAATTAATACATAAAGCCTGAATAAAAATTTTAGCAGCTCGATCTGTTAATGCTTCTCGCATCCCTATTATATTAGGAATTCCTATTTTTATAAGAGGATCGATTAAATTATTTTTTACTAATTGACCAGATTTACAAGTTGCTAAAACTACACAACGTACTTTATTAAATATTTTAGCTAAATCATTCCCAGTAACCAATTTGGTGTTGCCGACTGTATCAGAAAAAACTAAATAGGTTTGTTCATTTTTTAGTAAACCATGCCCACTGATTATTACTAAATGCCAAATTTGCTTGGATAGTAATTCAGCTAAAGTATTAAAATCCCCAGCAATTGGTGCATAAAAATCTACCATACCAGCGTTTATAAAAGGTATAAGAACTGAACGTATTTGTTGAGTTTCTATATCAATATCTAAATGAATCTGTCGTTGAGTAGTTTGTTGAATAGTAAATAGTAATATTTTTAATGGCCCAGTTGGAATTTGATTATTCGTAGCAGGTATACGACGATACAAAGTATAATCTGTGTGTTTAGCAATAAAACCTAAACTAGGATGGTATAAATATTCCCATGGTAAATTATCCTTAGCATTATACTTAATTGTTAATTCAATTGGTATTCTGTCCAAGTCTAAAGCTTGCCACAATGCTAAACCGATATTTTTTAGATGATAAATATTATGAATATGGGACATTAACTAGATATTTATTTTGCTTTACTTTATAATTTAGAAATTACTTTAAGATTTGACTGTTAGTTATTACAAACTATATAGTTTTTTGGATAGTTCTTAAATATAATAATTTGCTAATTAACTAACAACTCACAATTAATTGCAGGATTTATTATGAAAGGATATATTTTAATTGCAATACTTGGCTTATTAGTAGTCGGCTGTTCTCATAGACCTATACCAGTAGCCAAATCATATCCAGTAACTGGGCAACAAAAAATGCAGGCTGCTCATCACTGGGATGTATTAGCAACTGATGTCGCTGATCGTTTGAAAAAAACGATGGAGCTTACTTTTCCTAATGCTGATACCTTACCATCAGTGTTTGTGAAAATATCTGATGCACAAGAGGAAATTCCTTTTGGTAAAGCTTTTTATAATTTACTTAATACTAAACTAATTCAACAAAGTTTGGTAGTTTTAACTAATGATGCCGGATTCGATGGCGAGACTTTAGTGGTTAATTATGACATGCAAGTAATTCATCATAAAGATCGACGACTAACTTATCCACCTCCTGGTGCTTATACTACATTAGCTGGTGGTGTATGGATGATTGTTAATGCAATTGACAATTGGAAATATCCAGGTTTAGCTATATTTCCATTTACTCTAGCTGCTGATACTGATGCTTTACTAGATTATTATTTGCCAGGTGAAACTAATACTGAAGTGATAATTACTACGTCAGTGACAATGGGTCAACAATATGTATTTGGAGATTCTAGGATGTATTACGTTAACACTGGTGATTACGATCATTATGAAGGTATTGCTAAAAATTATCAGGTGGTTAATTAATAATGAAGCAAATACTTACCTTACTTTTGCTAGTTATACTTATAGCTGGATGTTCCATATTCTCTAAAGATTATAACTTAATAACTACTAGTTACAAGGCTACTGACAAATTATTGAAAGGAGTTAAAGATATCCATCATTTAGAACCACGTAGTAATGGAGCTTACACCAATCAACCAATTTTAGTAACTAGCTTTGTAAGTATTGATAATGTACAACAGTCTTCTACTTTAGGACGAGTTATTGGTGAACAGATTGGTTCTCGTCTTGCTCAACGTGGCTATAAAGTAATTGAAATGAAAATGCGGACTTCTAATGTTTTTGTGCAGGAACGAACTGGGGAATTATTATTGTCTCGGGAATTACGTGAAATTAGCTTTCAACATGATGCTTATGCTGTTGTGGTTGGTACTTATGGAGCTGGTAAAGAATCAATATATGTGACAGCTAAGTTAATTCGGGCTAAAGATAGTGTTATTTTAAGTTCTTATGACTATTATCTGCCAATGGGTCCAGATACTAAACGCATGTTACAAAAAAAGCATTAAATAAATTAGTTAAGATATACTAACTTCAGATTCTCTGTATTAGTACATCTTAACTCTTACTGATTACTTGGTTTCAAAAGTTGGCACTAAAATTACATCATAATTAATAACTAACTGAAGTTACGCAGACAGATTACTAACCCTACTTAGGAGGGGAACCAGTAGTTGAACTCTCCCCATTAAATAAGGAAGGAGGGGTAAGGTAGCTTTCTGCGTAACATCAATAACTAAATCTCAAGCAATCCTTCTGTACTTTTGAATATGTTATAATTAATATTGTAATAGATAGTTAAATATTATATTGAATCCTTACAATCTATGTAGGAACTAAAAATGCCAGCTTTACGTCCATTATTTACCAATAGTATTATTCAAACTCTACAACAAGGAATTTCAGTAAATCTAATTGCTCAAGATGGTCAAGGTAGACGTAGATTATTAGAAGATATAAAGTTTACAGGTTTAAAAAATACTCATGTTATTATTTTAAATATGACTGATTATAAAAATAGTTATAAAAAATTTACATCTACAATTTGGAAAAATTTTACAATTCGAGGAACTGTTCCAAAATCTTTAGATGAATTAACTACCAAGGTAACAAATTCTATTAAATATAATACCATTTTAATATTACATCATTTTGATGAGTTACTAAACAATTCAAATATCGATTATGATACTAGTTTTTTTGATCAACTAAATAGCATTAAAGATTGTAAAAAAATATCCTTATTATGTGTTACTAGTGAATCACATGACCAATCAGTAGTATGTATAAAAAATAAGGTTAATCGGTATTCTTGGCTAGATTTAGACAAAATAAGATTACCAAGATTAACTTATGATGAAATTATGGTTGAATTAAAATATCGTAATTTATCTCTGTCTACTGAAGAAATTTCTCAACTTAGTAGAGTGACTTATATCTACACTAAACCATATAGTTTATTAAATTATCTAATTAAAAAAATAGCTATTATTCAAATTGATAAAGAAACTACTTTTTCTGATAAGTTAAAAATATTAATTAAACAATTTCATTTAGATATGGAGAAATTTAGTAATAATAAATATAGTATTTAAGCATCAGTATGTCCTACAGTTACAAAAGATTAAGTGATACTATTTTAATCTAATTCGTGGTCACTGCAACAAAAATGTTATCATAATGTACCATTCAATCTGTCAAAGTGCAATATAAAGTAATTAAAAGTAAATAATTTAGTGATTATTAACAATACTCCAGCAATAGAATTTAAAGGCAGTCTCTTAACATTGATGATTCTGCACATATTAGAAAATAATGGCGAAAAAATTGCAGAACAATTAATCGAAAAAGTTTCTAAAGTTCCAGATTTTTTTCAACAAGCTCCTGTAGTTATTGATTTAACAGCAGTACAGGATATAAATAATGATATTTTATCAGAATTAATTAGCCTATTACGGAAACAAGGTTTAATTCCAGTAGCAGTGCGAAGTGGTAATGTTGAACAAAATGATATAGCAATATTAAACAATTTAGGAATTTTGAAAGCAACTCAATCTGTCCGTCCTCAACAAATTGTAGAAAATATTAGTGAAAATAATGAAGGAACGCTATATTCCACAGCAAAAGTTATTGACCAACCAGTTCGTTCTGGCCAGCAAATAGTTGCTCCTGAAGGTGATTTAGTAATATTATCCACTGTCAGTCATGGTGCAGAGATTTTAGCTCATCAAAATATTCATGTATATGGTATATTGCGAGGTCGAGCTTTAGCTGGTTTTAATGGAAATACTAATGCAAGAATTTTTTGTCAAAATTTTAATGCGGAACTAGTTTCGATAGCAGGACAGTATCAGGTAAATGAAGATTTACCAGAAAAATTGCGGGGCAAACCAACTCAAGTTTATTTAGAAAATAATGTATTAAAGATTGAACCGCTTTAAATAATCAATTAATTATATTTAGGAACATGGCTAAAATTATTGTTGTTACATCTGGAAAAGGTGGAGTTGGTAAAACAACTACCAGTGCTGCTTTTGCTACTGGACTGGCTTTACGTGGCTATCAAACTGTAGTCATTGATTTTGATGTTGGATTACGCAATCTTGATTTAGTTATGGGTTGTGAACGTCGGGTTGTTTATGATTTTATTAATGTTATTAATGGTGAAGGTAATTTAAATCAAGCTTTAATTAAAGATAAACGGGTAGAAAATTTATTTATTTTACCAGCTTCCCAAACTCGTGATAAAGATGCTTTAACTTTAAAGGGAGTAGCTAAAATATTAGAAACATTACGCAAACGGTTTGAATTTATTATTTGTGATTCACCAGCTGGTATTGAACATGGTGCTATTATGGCTATGTATTTTGCTGATGAAGCAATAATTGTAACTAATCCAGAAGTATCATCAGTTCGAGATTCAGATCGAATTATTGGTATGTTATCTAGTAAAACTAGGCGGGCAGTGCAAAATTTACCAGCAATTAGAGAACATTTATTAGTAACCCGTTATGAACCAAAAAGAGTAACTAGTGGCGATATGTTAAGTGTGGAGGATGTGCAGGAAATTTTAGCAATTCCATTTTTAGGCATTATTCCAGAATCTAAATCTGTATTACAGTCATCTAATTCTGGTGTTCCAGTTACTCTTGATAAAAAAAGTGATGCTGGAAAAGCTTATCTTGATGTTGTAGCTCGTTTTCTTGGTGAAGAACCACCAGTTAAAGAAAAAAAAGGTTTTTTGACTCGTTTGTTTAGAAATTAATATGAGTATTCTCAAATATTTCCATACCTTAAGACCAAAAAAGACTGCGGCAGTTGCAAAAGAGCGTTTGCAAATTATCGTTGCTCATGAACGTAATCTGCGTGATTCTCCAGTGATCGAATATTTGCCAAAATTGCAACAAGAATTATTAGAAGTTGTTAGAAAATATACTGCGGTTCAAGATGAAGATATCAAAATTAATATAGAAAAAAATGGAGATTATGAGATATTGGAGTTAAATATTGTTTTATCTGATGATAATCAATAGAGGTTAATCGTATACGCTGAAATTTGTGGGAACTGGTAATTGGGAAGACGAAATTATGAATAATTTAAAAAACTTAATATTATAATTTTTTATTGATAAATTTTTCATAAGGAAAGTATAAATTAACTTGATAGGTGTTGTTAGACTGTAAAATAGTTAATTTAGCTGGTGAATCATAAAAAAAATTTAAACGTTGTTGAATATTTTGTTGGGCTATATTATTACCAGGTTTACAAATAGTTAAAGGCAGAGGATTTGTGATAGTGATAGTAATGTACTTTTTTTGTAAAAATCCACTAATATTAATGGTCCCACCTTTAGATAATGGCTGAATTCCATGATAAATTGCATTTTCTAATAATGGTTGCAAAGATAAAGGAGGCAAACAAGCATCTTGTGGAATCTTATCAATATCCCAAATAACCTGTAAACGTTTTCCAAGTCGAAAAATCTCAATACCTGCATATTGTCGACATAATATTAATTCTGCTTGTAAGGTAGTATAGTGATTGTCAGTTAGACTAGCTCGAAATAAATCTGCAAAATCTTCCACTACTTGTTCGGCTTTATTTGGGTAAAAGCGAATCAAACTTGCAATTGTATTCATGCTATTAAATAAAAAATGCGGCCTAATTCTAGCTTGTAAGGCTTGAATCCGATAAGCAGATAGAGCTTTTATTTGATTTTCCCACTGATACTGGATATAAAAGTAACGTAATATTATTACGCTGATAATAGTACTGACAATTAGATTACGAATTAAGAATAGTTGATGTTGGGATGAAGATTCTGTAGCAATAAATGAAGAATTAATCTGCCACATAAATTCACTAACTAAATAGGTTATCAGCAAAATTATAAGATAACTTATTATACCTACAACAATATTATTATGGAAAAAACGTTGTATCCCACATAAAAAAATCATGCTAAGTAATGCAATCCATTGCATAAACAAAGATGTCATTGCTAAATCAATAAGCAAATTGTTTTCTATATAATCCCAAGTATATCCCATTTTACCAAGCGGTGTTAACACAAATATGAAGGCTAATAATTCAGTGGTAAGAACTACTAGAAATACTGTGTAAACATCGCAAAAATTTGGTAAAAAAGAGTCAGGCTTTTTGTTAAAAATTTTTAAGATTTGGTTCAGACTTCTGTACCTTATTAATATTAATAACAAAAGGAGAAGAACTAGAATTATCTATTTTGGCTATCACACACCATTTACCTTTTTCTGTAGAATTCAGAGGTACTTCAATGAGTTCATCATCAGTTTCTACTATTACTTTACCATCATAATTGGCAAAAGTATCACCCATAGATAAAAAAGCAAATTTACGGTAAATATTAGTTACAATCAAAATTGATTCCACATGAGATAAAGATTTGATCGTAATATTTTCTTCGTTTTCTCCACCAGAATCATCAATCCCAGCATCTTCATCTAGTTCAATACAAGGCGGATTATACAAATTTCCCTGATTATCATAGTAAATATGCCCAAACAAACCTTCTTTGGTCTTATAAAAGGCATGTAAATCTAAATCAACAGGTTTAGTCCAAGTTAATTTAGCATTTATTTTCGATGATTTGGTTATCTTAGCCTTATCTCCGGGATTTTTTAAAATATAAGCCATCTTATTTCCGGTTTCTAAAATATTGGACAATGTCCATTAGGTAATTAATAGGAGTTTACACCTATTTCTACTTTAAATTAAAAAATATAAAGATTATAGTTAGTAGTTCTAATTACTAATACAGAAGCCTAATTACAACCCTATGCAAATTATTAAGAATATATTAGGAAAATGTATTAGAATTAATTAACGTTATTAATAACAGTTTTAACCTTTACGAGCATTTGCAAATGCTTCTGCCATAATACTACCAGCAAACATTTGTGAAGATTGTTGTCTGTTAACTAATTTTTCAAGTTCACCATCAGTCTTACTGGTCTGCTTTCTATTATTTTTGCGTGGTTTAGTAACCTTCTTATCTTTACGTTTTTTCTTAGGAGCTGGTGGTGGTTGTTTATTACCCAAACACATAGTTAAAGCAACCCGCCGACGTTTTAAATCAATTTCTATTACTTTAATTGTTACAACATCTCCAGCTTTAACTATATCACGTGGGTCTTTAACATAAGTTTCTGATAAAGCTGAAATATGTACCAAACCATCATGATGTACTCCAATATCAATGAAAGCTCCAAAGTTAGTAACATTAGTTACAACTCCTTCCAAAACCATATCAGCTTCAAGGTCTTTAAGGTCTTCAATACCTTCTTTAAAATTAGGAGTTTTAAATTCAGGACGTGGATCACGACCAGGTTTTTCCAATTCCTTTAAAATATCACTAACTGTTGGAACCCCAAAATTATCATCAGTGTATTCTTTAGGATCGAGGCTTCGTAAAAGTTCTACATTGCCAATTAAACTATCAATCTGTTTATCAGTCTTAGCAATAATCCGTTCTATCACTGGATAAGCTTCTGGATGTACTGAAGACATATCGAGTGGATTATCACCACCCATAATCCGCAAAAATCCTGCTGCCTGTTCAAAACTCTTTTCGCCTAAGCGTGGAACTTGCTTCAAGGCTTCTCGATTAGGAAAAGCTCCATGTTCATCACGATATTCAACTATACTACGAGCTAAACCACTATTAAGACCAGAAACTCTACTTAATAAGGAATAAGAAGCAGTATTTATATCTACTCCAACCAAATTTACACAATCTTCTACAACTCCATCTAAACTACGAGATAAGTGACGTTTGTTAACATCATGTTGATATTGACCAACTCCGATTGATTTTGGCTCTATTTTGACTAATTCTGCTAATGGGTCTTGTAAACGCCGAGCGATAGATACTGCTCCACGCATTGAGACATCTAAATCTGGAAATTCTATTGACGCAGTTTTTGAAGCTGAATATACAGATGCTCCAGCCTCAGAAATAACTAATTTATATAGATTTAAATCGGCATGTTTTTTTATAAGTTCAGTAACTAATTTATCAGTTTCCCTAGAACCAGTTCCATTACCAATGCTGATCAAATCAATTTCATATTTTTGAGCTAATTCAATCAATTTATCTAAAGACTCTTGCCAACGTTTTCTAGGAGCATGTGGATAAATGGCTACTGTTTCTAATAACTTACCAGTTTTATCTACAATAGCAATCTTGACTCCAGTGCGTATACCAGGGTCTAATCCCATAGTGACACGAGGGCCAGCAGGTGCTGCTAATAATAAATCTTGTAAATTACTAGAAAATACTTTGATAGCCTCATCTTCTGCTGCTTCACGAATCCGCATTAACAATTGAGCATCTAAATGAGATCGAATTTTAAACCGCCAAGCTGAACGTATGCTTTCCAATAACCAATTATCAGCAGCCCGATCCTGATCTGTGATATTGAATGCTTTAGCAATCTGACCTTCACAATAGCTTAAACTAGCTTCATCATTATTTTGTTCAATCGATAAACTTAATTGCAATATTCCAGATTTACGGCCTCTAAACATTGCCAAAGCACGATGGGAAGGTACTTTTTTAAGTGGTTCATGATAGTCAAAATAATCTGAGAATTTAGTGCCTTTTTCTTCTTTGCCATCTTGTATTTTAGAATTAAAGGTAGCATTTCTCCATAAATATTCCCGTAATCCATCTAATAACTTAGCATCTTCGGCAAAAGACTCCATCAAAATATGTCTAGCACCTTCTAATGCTTTTTGTACATCTTCAATTTCAAGTTCAGCATTAATATATTCAACCGCAACTTCTTCTGGTACCAAAGTCGGGTCTTCAAGTAATTTTAATGCTAATGGTTCTAAGCCAGCTTCTTTAGCTAGTTTAGCTTTAGAATGGCGTTTAGGTTTATAAGGTAAATACAAATCTTCTAAACGAGCTTTAGTATCTGCATCATTAATTTTTGTCTCAAGTTCTGGGGTAAGTTTATCTTGTTCTCGAATGTTATCTAGAATCACCGTGCGGCGTTCATCTAACTCTCGCAAATAATATAAACGTTCTTCCAATTTACGCAATTGCGTATCATCGAGTCCGTTAGTAGCTTCTTTGCGGTAACGAGCGATAAATGGTACTGTTGCACCGTCATCGAGTAACACAATTACTGTTTGGACTTGACTTTCTTGAACCCCAAGTTCCCCAGCAATTCGCTGAACAATGGTCTTCATATTTATATAACTTAACCTCTATAATATATTTAAGGTGGGTAAATTGCCCACGATAATGGTGAAAGTTCACCTGTAATAATTAAAAATCCATTCTACGATATGCTAGTTTTATTAGTACAATGCCGACTATAAGCATAGGAATAGTTAATATTTGTCCCATCGTCATCCAATCAAAAGCAATAAACCCTAAATTATAGTCAGGTTCACGGACAAATTCTATTAAAAAGCGGAATAGTCCATAACAAATCAGAAATAAACCAGATACTGCCATTGTTGGTCTGGGACGTTTAGAAAAAATCCATAAAATAATAAATAAAACTAAGCCTTCAAGAATAGCTTGATATAATTGGGAAGGGTGGCGTGGAATATTATCAATCTTAGAAAACACCATCCCCCATGGCACATCAGTATGACGTCCCCATAATTCTCCATTTATAAAGTTACCAATTCGACCAGCTCCTAAACCAAATGGAATTAATGGTGCTATAAAATCAGTAACTTGAAAAAATGGTAGGTTAAGTTTGCGAGCATATAGCCAGACAGCTATTAAAACTCCAACAAATCCGCCATGAAATGACATTCCACCTTGCCAAATTTTCAGCATGTTTAATGGTTCTTCTATATAATTGGCTAAATCATAAAATAAAATATAACCAAGTCGCCCACCTAATACGATTCCAACCGCAGCATAAAAAATTAAATCACTTAATTGTTCTGAGGTAAATATTTTATTATTGCGTAAACGTCTATTCCCTAACCACCAAGCCATACCAAAGCCAGCTAAATACATCATTCCGTACCAATGTATTTTTAATGGTCCAATTTGTAATAAAATAGGATTAATATCTGGATAAGTTAACATAATTATAAATGATAGGTAGGAATATGTATATCTTTTAACAGTTTATTCACTGTAGGTAATTGCCGTCGACTAACTTCTAGAGCTTCAGGAATATCTTTTAGTTTAATATAAGAATGGCCATTTTTTTCTTTAACTAAAGTTTTAATCTGTTTTATAGAAATTAGAAAACGACGATGAATGCGTATAAAATAACCAGCAAACTCTTGTTCTAAATCCTTTAATGATTCATTGATTAAAATCTCTCTACCTTGCCAACGTAACATGGTATAATTTTCTTGAGCTAAAAAATAGTAAATTTCATTAATTGCAATTAAACTTTTTTCGCCTTGTTTAAAATAGCTAATATGAGTACGAGCAGTTGGAATAGTTGGTAGGAAATTATAAACTCGTCTGAGAGCTTGTTCTAAACGTTCTTTACGAATTGGTTTAACTAGATAATCTATTGCTTGATGATTAAATGCTTCCAAAGCATGTTCACTATAGGCGGTGGTAAAAATGATAATGGGGCTAGGAGTTGCTGAAAGAAGCTGTTTTGCTATTTGCATACCATCTATTTCTGGCAAGTGAATGTCTAGTAAAAGTACATCTGGCTTATATATTTGAAAAAATTTCAATGCTTCTTTACCATTATCGGCCTCTGCAACTACTTCAGCTATACCAATTTCATAAACTAAAGCACACAAACGTTTGCGTGCTAAAGGTTCATCATCAACTATGATTAATTTGATCATAAGCTATTTAAAATCAACACTAATTGATGATTATAATACTATTATCTATTTTTGGCAAGGACAATGGTTCATAAAATTTTGAGATAAGAAACTATTATAGAATAATTTAACTATTTATAATATATAAGTATTTAGGTAAAATTGTAAAATTAATTATTTAAATATATCAAAGAGTACTACCATGATTAATTTAAAAAATATCAAAAATTTAATTGATTCTTATTTTAAGATGTTAATAAAATCTGCTTCTTCAAGTATTTTTATCCCTAAATTTTTAGCTTTCTCTAATTTACTACCAGCTTTTTCTCCCGCCACTAGATAATCAGTTTTTTTAGAAATATTGCTACTTACTTTAGCACCTAATTTTTGTAAATTAGATTTAGCTTCATTACGACTCATTTGCAGTAAAGTACCGGTTAATACAAAAATTTTTCCGGCTAATACTTGCTCATTTTTCAGGATAGAAACTGGCCAATTTAATCCAGCAGTTTGTAATCTTTTAATTACTTCAATATTATTAGCTTGTTGGAAAAAATTAATAATATTTTTAGCAGCAACTGGACCAATATCCATTATCTGCTGTAATTCATCTTCAGTAGCTTGGATTAACTTATCTAAGCTAGTAAACTGATCAGCTAAAATATTAGCAGTAGATTCTCCAACTTCACGAATGCCAAGCGCATATAAAAAACGAGTGAAAGTTGTATTTTTGCTTTTTTCTATGGCAAACATGATATTATCTGCTGATTTATCGCCCATTCGTTCTAAACCAGCTAACTGCTTATGAGTTAAATAATAAATATCAGCTGGATTATTGATCAGATTATTGGTTACTAATTGTACTATTAATTGCTTACCTAAACCATCGATATCCATTGCTTGCCGAGAAACAAAATGTTGTAAAGCCTGTTGACGCTGAGCTGGACAGACCAAACCACCAGTACAACGAGCTACTGCTTCATCTTTAACTCGTATTACCTCAGAACCGCAAGCAGGACATTTATCTGGTAATATAAACGGTTTACTATCAGAAGGTCGTTTTTCAATTAATACTTTAACCACTTCTGGAATTACATCTCCAGCTCGACGTACTATTACTGTATCGTTCGCTCTAATATCTTTTCGATCAATTTCATCTTGATTATGCAAAGTAGCGTGGGAAACAGTTACTCCACCGACATTGACTGGTTCTAATTTAGCTACTGGCGTAATAGCACCAGTACGTCCAACTTGTACTTCAATGTCTAATAACTTGGTCAAAGCTTCTTGAGCCGGGAATTTATGAGCAATTGCCCAACGTGGAGCTTTTGAAATAAAACCTAATATTTCTTGTTGCTCTATATTGTTAATCTTATAAACTACTCCATCAATTTCAAATGGTAAAGCATCACGTTGAGATAAAATCTGCTGATAATATTGCAAACATTCATTAACTCCAGTTACGACTTGATTTTGTTTTGCAACTGGCAGACCCCATTGTTGTAATTGCTGTAAAATTTCACTATGAGTATTTGGCAAATTAATTCCGTTAACCGTACCAATTGCATAACTATAGAATGTTAAAGGTCTGGTTGCAGTTACATTAGCATCTAATTGACGTAAACTTCCAGCTGCCGCATTACGTGGATTGGCAAATAATTTTTCTCCTTTAGCCTCTTGTTGCTTATTTAATTTAATAAATCCAGCTTTAGGCATAAATACTTCACCTCTAACTTCCAATACTTTTGGGTATTTGCCTCGCAAGCATAATGGAATATTTTTGATAGTTTTTACGTTTTGAGTAACATTTTCACCTTGATATCCATTACCACGAGTAGCTCCTGTTACTAATATTCCATTTTCATAACGTAAACTTATTGCTAAACCATCTAACTTAGGTTCGGCAATATATTCCATGATTTCTGTTGGCAAATTTTCTTGTAATCGTTTCGCAAAATCATGAACTTCTTGTTCGGCAAAAGCATTATTTAAAGACAACATTGGTACAGTATGGATGATTTCAGTAAATATACTCAATGGTTCAGCTCCAATCCGTTGAGTAGGAGAATCTGTAGTTATTAATTCAGGATGGTTTAGCTCCAACTCCTGTAATTCTCGTATTAAACAATCATATTCATTATCAGGAATTTTTGGGTCATCAAGTACATAATAATGGTAGTTATGCTCATTAATATTAATTCGTAACTGTTGGATTTTTTTAGGAATTGACATCTGGTTATTTTTTCCAGCCCTTTAGTTTTTTATAGACACTTGATTTACTTATTTTCAGTAAGTCAGCTGCTTTTACTATATTACCTTCACAAATAGTAATTGCTTTCATAATTATTTCTTCCTCAATTTCTCGCAATGGACGTATAACATTATTTTCCTCAGTATCTGGCGAAGTGTTATCTGGTACTGAGGTTTGTTCTATAGTAATAGATTTGTCAGGACTATTTGTTGGATGATAATATAACTCGCTATTAAGCTTAGAAAGTAATATTTCATTATTAACTATTGTGCCTTCATTCAATAAAACTATACTATGAATAACATTTTGCAATTGTCTTATATTACCAGGCCATTTATAATCGCTAAGAGTTCTCTTTGCTGTTGGAGTAAAACCTTTGAACTGTTTTTGTTCAATTTGAGAAAATTTTTTAAGAAAAGTTTTTGCTAAAATCAGTACATCTTCACCACGTTTATATAATGGAGGTAATTGAATAATTATAGCGTTTAGGCGAAAGTATAAATCAGACCGGAAGCGACCTAAGTCTATTTCAATTTGTGGATTACGATGTGTTGCACAAATTATCCGTATATCAACTCGCTCTTCATAGCTAGTACCAACTTTATGAAATGTACTTTGTTGTAAAAAACGTAGTAATTTACTTTGCAAATCTAAATCTAATTCACCAATTTCATCTAAAAATAATGTACCTCCATCAGCTAATGATACCGCTCCTTCTCTATTTTTTTCAGCTCCAGTAAATGCTCCTTTAACATGTCCGAATAACTCACTTTCCATTAAATCTCGTACAATTGAAGCACAGTTAAGAACAATAAATGGTTTATCCCAACGCTGGCTAGTTTTATGGATCGCTTGAGCGCATAGTTCTTTACCAGTTCCAGTTTCGCCAGTAATAAAAACTGATGCTTTACTTTTTGCTACTTTTTCAATAGTTTGATAAACTTCTTGCATTGGTAATGAGTTACCAATAAAGTCTTGAGTTTTAGGTGGGATAAAACAACGGCTAGAATGGTGTATTTCTATGACTTGACGCAAAGTTGCAACCAATCGATTAGCTGGAAAAGGTTTTTTAATAAAATCAAATACTCCATTACGCATTACATCAACTACAACATCAATGGAATCTTCTGCTGTAATAACAATCAAAATACAATCTAATTGCTTTTCTTTAACATGTTTAACGATTTCTATGCCATTCATATCAGGAAGGCCTAAATCAATTAAGAGTATTTGTGGAACTATTTCTTGCAGATATTTTAAAGCATTTTCTCCAGTGTCAACATGGATTAAATTTATTGGTTCGTCTCTTAAATAAAATTCGTATAACCTAGCTGTTCTAATATCATCTTCAACAAGTAAAATATTAGATTCTCTATTTGATTTCATACTGGTTCTCGGCTTATTTTAAAATCAAAGTTCTAAATTACATATTTATAGGCATATGGTATAACTTTATTCTATGATTCAAAATTAATTTAAAATCTTTTATATCTTTTTGTAAATACATAATAATTAATGTTTTTGCATAAGATATAATTTTTAATTATGAAATGTAGTATTTTCTAAATATAAGTGATTTATTTTATAAATTATCAATCCATCTAATTGTAATTACTTATTTTTTATTAAATTGGCTACTATTTTATAGTATTAATAATTCTTATATCTAATTTTTCTAATTTAAGAAATAATAGTAGGATAGAATCATAAATATAAAAAATCAGCCATAATAATAGAAAATTTTTTAATGCTTGCAATAAACAATAGTACAAGTATATATATTTAGAATATAATTATTTTAATTAAATTCAAGAAGATGATATAACTAAATATTTAAGTCAGGTTTTAATTTTATTAAATTGTCTTTTAATATTATTTAGATATGGTTTGATATTTATTCATATTAATAATATTTATAACTAAATATAGCATTCACTAATTTAATGAAGGCCAATAACTGCTCGTTTCACTCCTAGCTTAGAAAGGTGGAGGTCTACAAACTGGAAATGCCATAACACACCTTGATAACTAAAAATCTACCACCAATAGACATCCTATCTAAAATGAAATGTTAAACTTAATCTAAGGAATTTTAATGTCAAATCCTGATTTTACCCTGGTTCGCAAAGTCCATATTCCCAATTTAAACCTCGAAGTTGAAGAATATTTCCATTCTGCTACTGGAGCAAAACACTTACATTTAGCTGCTGATGATAGTAATAATGTATTTTTAGTAGCATTCTTAACTGTACCTCAAGATTCTACTGGAGTGGCTCATATTCTAGAGCATACCAGCCTGTGTGGTAGTAAAAAATATCCAGTCCGAGATCCATTTTTTTGGATGACACGGCGTTCTTTGAATACCTTTATGAATGCTTTTACCAGTAATGATTGGACGGCTTATCCATTTGCCAGTCAAAATACAAAAGACTTTGATAACCTATTACAAGTATATCTGGATGCTACATTTTTTCCAAATTTGAATGAACTAGATTTTGCTCAAGAAGGCCATCGAGTTGAATTTAGCACTCCTAATGATCCTAGTTCTGAACTAGAGTTTAAAGGAATAGTCTTTAATGAAATGAAAGGAGCATTAAGTTCAGCAACTAGTTTATTATGGCATGAATTATATTCACATCTTTTTCCGACTACTACTTATCATTATAACAGTGGTGGTGATCCACAGGAAATAACAAATCTAACTCATGAACAACTGAAAACTTTTCATGCCAATCATTATCATCCGTCCAACGCAATTTTTATGACTTATGGTGATCGGCCAGCTGCTGAACATCAGGAAAAATTTCAACAGCATGTATTGCAACATTTTCAAAAAATGGAATTGAACTTACAGATTCCAGATGAAAAACGTTATGACTCTCCACAACACATAAAAGCTTATTATCCAGTCGATAAAAGAGAAAACAAATTACGCAAAACTCATATTGTATTAGCTTGGTTACTGGGTAACACAAATGATATTCGGCATGTAATGAATGTCAATTTATTGGCTGGTATTTTGTTGGATAATAGTGCCTCACCATTACGTTATGCTTTGGAAACTACTGATTTAGGGACTTCTCCTTCACCATTATGTGGTTTTGATGATAGTATTCGAGAAGGAATCTTCATGTGTGGTTTAGAAGGTTCTGATCCAGAAAAAGTTGATGAAGTAGAAGCATTAATTTTACAAGTGTTAAATAATATTGTTGATAAACCAGTACCAGAAGAACAAATTGAATCAGTCCTGCATCAAATTGAATTAAGCCAACGAGAAATAACTGGGGACAGATTTCCATATGGGTTAAATTTGTTAGTAAGTTCATTGACTCCAATGTTGCACGGTGGTGATCCAATAGCAGTATTAGATATTGAACCAGCATTAGCAACCTTGCGGGAAGATTGTAAAAATCCCAATTTTATTTCTAACCTGATCAAAGAACTGTTATTAGGTAATGGGCATAGAGTGCGGTTGGTAATGATTCCAGATGGAGAGTTAGCAGCTAAACAACTTGCCGAAGAAAAAGCTAAATTAGTTACTATGCAGGAAGCCTTGACTGAAGCTGACAAGACCAAAATCATTGAACAAACAGCAGCTTTAGAAGCTCGACAACATCAGGAAGAAGACCCAGAATTATTGCCTAAAGTTGGTTTGGAAGATATAGCAGATGATCTAAAAATTCCAGTAGGAAATTCTAAGCCAATTAATGATTTACCGACTACATGGTTTGATCGTGGGACTAATGGCATGGTATATCAAACTTTGGTAATTGATTTACCAGATTTAGACCCAGAATTGATAGACGTGTTACCACTGTTTTGTGATTGTATGACTGAGTTTGGTTGCGGAGAACAAGATTATCAAACAATAGCCAAACGACAATCTGCGGTAACTGGTGGAATTTATGCTCGTTCTTCTTTGCGAGGCAGTATAAATGATACCCAGAAAGTACGTGGAGTGTTTACTTTATCAGCAAAAGCATTAGTTCGTAATCAAGCCAAACAAGCTGAATTGTTACGAGATACTTGGGAGCAGGTTAAATTTGATGAGTTGTCTCGTTTGCGGGAATTAATCGCTCAAATCAGAGCTGCTAGTGATAGTAGTGTCACTGCAAGAGGTCATAATTTAGTAATGTCAGCTTGTAGTAGTGGTATCAGTCCAACTGGAGAATTTAATCACCGTTGGCATGGTTTAGTTGGTCTACAAAGTCTTAGAAAGTTAGACGATAGTTTGGATGATGAAAATAATCTAGCTGACTTAGCTGCTAAAATGGCAAAAATTCATAGTAGATTGTTGGAAGCTCCTCGGCAATTACTAGTAGTCAGTGAACAAGAACATCAAGCTATTATTGCTGAAGATTTTGCTAAATTGAGTTGGGAAAGTAAGCCACAGTCAGTTGAGTTGTTTGAACCACAAGCAAGCAAAAAAAGGATTAAACAAGTTTGGACTACTAATACTCAGGTAAATTTCTGTGCTAAAGCTTATGCAGCAGTTCCTATTGGCCATGCTGATGCTCCAGCTTTGGTAGTATTAGCTAACTTTTTACGCAATGGTTATTTACATCGAGTTTTGCGTGAACAGGGTGGTGCGTATGGTGGTGGAGCTGATTATAATGGTGATATTGGAGCTTTCCGGTTTTATTCATATCGTGATCCTAGAATCATTGAAACTATGGAAGATTTTGATAATTCTTTGGATTGGTTACAAAAAAACGATCATGAAGCTCGTACTCTGGAAGAAGCCATCCTAGGTGTGATCAGTCAAATTGATAGACCTGGTTCTCCAGCTGGTGAAGCTATAACTAGTTTCTTTAGCAATTTACATGGTAGAACTCCAGAATGGCGACGGGAATTTCGACAACTGATAACTAAAGTTAGTATAGATGATTTAAAACAGGTTGCTGCAACTTATTTACAACCTAAATTGGCAAATGTAGCTGTGTTGACCAGCCCAGAAAAATTAGCTAGTGTGTCTAGTTTAAGATTAATACATAAAATATTGTAGTTATTAATTAACCATTTAGCAATTATGTTAAGTGGTTAATTAAACGTATCTATTCATCCAACAGCTTTAATAAGCTTTCTTACTATTTGCGTAACTTTAGTAAAATAACTGATGTTACGCAGAGAGCTTCCTTAATTCCAAAAAACTAGCTTGCACAGCTTTCAGGTAAAGTTTAGTTTTAAGTGCAAAATGATTGGTATGATGTTAGCACCAATTTAAAAGCAGCAAAAATGGCAGCAAATATATGATTAGACTGTGTATGAACTGTTCTTGTTGGAGATTTGGCTATTGCAGTATTGGATTTGATAGATTTATGAAAAACCTCAACATTCCACCTTGTAGATAGTTTTTGTCGAAAGTTAATTCGATATCACTGCAAACGAAATACAAAATACCCTCACTTTCATCTTTGTTTATAAAGACTTGTTTGGTTAAAAGGACTGGAAAGCCCTTTTAAATAGACATGTGTAGTGGTATTTGGTTCCAAATTGAGAGAAGTAATATTAATAAAACAACCTTGATGTTTATCTTCTAAACTAAGTGCTACCAAACGGTTAGACTTCATCGCCATGATAAAATCTTTATTAAATGTGAGTTTTATCTCCTGCATATTTTTAGTACTAGCATACCAAATATCAGTCAATATATAACCATAAACTAGTTAATTTTGCTGGCAATTTTTTAGCATTTGGAATAGTAAATCATTTTTGGTTAATTCACTACAATGTTTTAGTTTACGAGTTTTAATATCACAGTATTGGTTTATTTACAATTTCAAATGCTAATGTAAATATCTGAAGCACTATACATGGCATTTAAAATATTTATACTACTGAACGTTCTGTGATTATAATGCCAAGTAATTATGTCATTTTCTGTGTGGTTTTTCTACTAATAGTATCGATAAAGAACACCATCACTCTTTTCTACATCTCGTACGGCCAATTTAACGGATAACCACAGAGTAGATGAAAATGTTGAACGAGATAAAAAACGAGTTATTTCATCATGACTTATTTCTCCTTCCAACACATGAGACAAGTTTGTTGCTGGCTCAAAGGAACCTATTAAGGTAATCTGTATAAATATCTAGTAATTTATCCATTTTGGTCTTTTTAAGGTATGTTATCTTTAGTTATTGTAAGCTCTCTGCGTAACATTAGTTAGTAAACCTCATAAATTTAGGAGTATTTTATGAAAGTTAGTTTTTATAAAATTATTATTTGTTTTTTTATGATTGGTTATTGTTCTATTTCTTATGGGGAAAATGTTGTTCCTCCAATATTAATATCTGACTTACCTGCTAATGTCCAAGGAAAATCTTCAAAAGAATTAGCTAAATTAATGGAACATATTGCTAGTTGGAGTTATCAGACCTTACTTAAAATTCCAGAAAAAGGATTAAAGTCTCAACAGCAAAGTATTGAACAGGTTATTGCTTTACGTAAATGGTTGCAAAAACATAAATATCATTTATTTCAGCTACTATCTTTTAGATTAGCTATAGGAATTGATCGGGCTATATTAAATGAGATTTTTCGTAAAGAAATGGATAGACACAAGGTTGCAACACCCTCTTCTACCATTTTTAAAGCAGGATCATTTGATAATCCTTTAATTAAACATCTTTTATCGTTAAATACAGTAAATGAACAAGATATAATTAAATATGCAATAGGTCTTGAGGGCAAAATAGCCAATTATTGTCAACAACAGAGTTATTCTATTGAAGATTATACAAATGGTGTTATATTAGGTAAATTTTCTGAAGAACTTAATAATTATGTATATACTTTAAAAAAGTATCCTGACACATTTATTAATAAATTTTCTAACTCTCTCTTTGCTGATCTAACTTTTGTTAACACATTAATATTGATAGATAAAAAAAGGGATATTCAAATGTTAACTGATATTTATTTTGAAGAAAGTTTTTCAAATAATGGTAAAGATTTAAACAACCAAATAAATTCACGGTTATTACAGAATCAGCAAATTCGACTAAGTACAGGGTATAATACTAACTCTATTCAGATAATGAATACCTTATTGTCCTCTATAGAAAGGAATGTATTAGCTCCTTATGGCTTAGGAATGACTATATTTTTTCTTCCTTTTATTAATAATCTTTCATAATGAGATTAGATTATATTTATCTCTATAGATTTCGTCTCAAATTGCACCCCTAGCACTTACTGAACATATTAGGGCAATCCGCGTTCAAATAGGGCCATATTTGGGATTCTCAAACCGGATGAGGGGGAACAGAAGCGACAACCTAGGATCATTTGACTTTTTGCAGTGTAATGATATGTTGCTATCGGTGGCATTATATCCGTGAGAATGAGTGAAGCCCTGAGTAGTGAGTATCATTAAAAAATAAAATTGAACCCATTAGATATAGAATCGTTAAAAAAGATTAATTTCATAGTAGGGACCCGACCATTAAATGATTAACGATAATATCTCGACGCAAGATTCTGCATAAAATGGCCTCAACAGGAGGCGCTTTGATATTAAACAATTTGAGTAACATTGTTTTAGGCAGTGACTTGAAAATTATGGTGTTGGGGGGGGGTATAGCGTGTATCAGGCCTACTTGCGTTACCTCAAGATACAGAAGGAACGCCCCGCAAAATTTATATTACTCAATATTTGGACAGATGATCATTTTAGAGCGCTTGATTCATGGCACTCTATCCGTTTTGGACAAGGGTCATCTGCTGGTTTTACTATACCTTATCTTCGCTATAATCCTGCTAATGCTTCGAATGAAGAAAAGAAAAACATCTGCAATACTATCAAAGATATTTATCGATTGACAGAGTTAAACTTTGTGCGAGAGCATTTCTATGATGATTTTGTAATGCGCTTAATGCTCCAGAATACTAAAAATAAAAAAATTTCAAAACAATATATTTACAATTTAAAATCAGGAGGTAAGGATCATCAATATATTGGATAATAGTCTAAAGGCTATATTAGCTATATTAATGTCTACTATGGTGATTTCCGTTTTATGGCAGATTATCTCACGTTATTTTTTGGCGGACCCCAGCCCATGGACAGAAGAGCTTGCACGTATCATGCTAATCTGGTTGGGCGTTTTGGGGGGAAGTTATGCCTATAGAACGTCAAGTCATATTGGTATCGATCTTTTAATGGATAAGTTGCGCAAAAGAGAAAACAAAATCAAACTGGCTGATATCATTGATTTATGTGTAATTACTTTCGCTATGATTGTTATGATCTTTGGGGGGATGAATTTGGTATCTTTGACTTATAACTTAGATCAATTAACCGCAGTACTTGGCATACAGATGGCCTATATTTATTGTGTCATTCCGCTCAGTGGAGTCCTGATTACAATTTTTGGTATTTTTTCTATTATTGAACGGCACCGAGCCTTGGCCCCAAATTCTGATAAGGAATCAATCTGATGTCTATCATTGTACTTGTTGCTGCTTTTGCTTGTTTGCTGGCTTTGGGTGTGCCGATCGCTTTTGCTATTGGGTTATCTACTTTCTTGACAATGCTGGTTTCGATAGATTTTGTCCCTGCTGTTACAACAGTGGCACAGCGTATGGCAGGCGGTATTAATAGTTTTGCCCTGCTGGCCATACCGTTATTTATATTATCCGGCCAATTAATGAATCAAGGGGGGATTGCTAATAGATTGGTAGAGTTTGCAAAGGTTATCGTTGGTACGTTACCGGGTGGTTTAGCTTTTGTGAATATTGTTTCCTGTACCCTGTTTGGGGCTATTTCAGGTTCCGCTGTCGCGGCCACGTCAGGAATTGGCAGTTTTATGATCCCTGCCATGGAAAAAGAGGGTTATCCACGTAGTTTTAACTCTGCCCTGACCGCTGCTGCGTCGACAACAGGTTTATTAATTCCACCCAGCAATGTCTTAATTGTTTACGCCGTCGCAAGCGGTGGGGTTTCAATCTCCGCTCTTTTTATTGGAGGATATGTGCCCGGCGTTATGGTTGCATTAGGCCTGATGTTGGTCAGTGCTATTTATGCAAAACGATATAATTTCCCCCGCGCACAAAGAATAACGGTTAAAGAGGGAATAGGAAAAACCATTGCAGCCATGCCAAGCTTATTTTTAATTGTTTTTGTCATTGGCGGAATTCTTGCAGGTATATTTACAGCAACTGAAGCGGGCGCCATTGCGGTAGTCTATAGTCTGTTCTTGTCAACTATAATATACAAACAAATCAGCCTAAAAGAATTGCCATCCATATTGATAAAGGCCACAGAAACTACGGCAATTGCTATGTTGCTGGTGGGGACTTCCATGGCCATGTCATGGGTTCTGGCCTATGAAAATATTCCCGCCCTAACGGCCTCATTCCTGTTGGAATTAAGTGATAACCCGATCGTTATTTTATTGCTGATTAATATTTTTCTATTATTG
>JASFYV010000190.1:0-9459 GCA_045046925.1 Candidatus Marithrix sp.
GACGTTCTCAGCGTAATCATATTGGTTACCATGCATGGATTTCTATCAAAGTTAAAGCTAAACAATTAGGTAAAACACTCTATCAAACTAAGAGAGACTTACTTTTTGATTATTTAACTATAGAACTTTCAAAACCTCGAATTTCTGCATTTTTTCCGACTTAAGCGAAAGTCCTATTTATAACGCACTGGTTATCAAGCTCTGCTTGGTCTAAACTTGAAGCAAAGCTTCTAAAACATTGTGTCCCTAAATAAAATGTAGGAACATAAGATATTTATATTAAATAAATTGTAATTATATTTTTATATCGAACTTAGGTTAATTAGCTACTGAATGGAAGCAAACCTATCAAGTAAAACGCCAACGTAATACTATATAACTACTAATAAAAAATAGTAAACTGGCAGAAATAAGGTATGCTAAAGGCCACCATAAATGTTGCATATTATCACGAGCGATAAAAAATGAACTTACTAATGAAGTATTCTTTGCTTGCACTAGATTTAACTCACTGTTTCCTCTGGGATTAATTTGCAACTTTAAAATTCCTCCTTGAGCATATGTATCAGTGGTTAAAATAGCTTCAAATGCCCATCTTTGGATAGTGATAGCACTTAAATAATTTGCAACATACGACCAATTACTAGTTTGTAAATCAACAGGTGGCCGTAATAAACCACCAAATAGTAATTGTGGAATCATTAATAATGGTATTAAAGTCAAAGTAACTCGATAGTTAGTTACTAAAGCAGAAATGAATAATCCCATGGAAGCAGCTACAAAAGCTGTTAACCATAAAATAAGCCAAATTACTATTATATTCAGCCAAACCAATCCTAATAACAATGGAATAACCATTAAGGATAGTAAGCCAGTTTGAATACCTAAAATAAGCATTAAAACTAAACTTTTTGCCGTTATATAAGGTAGCATAAATAGATAAGAACGGCTTTCTCGTCTTAAAATATGTTGTTCGGTAACAATTTCCTTACACGACCCCATAACCCCAAACCAGATACTGGCAGCAACCAATAAAAAATACACACTCCCACGCCGCATACTAGCTATATCACTAATTAATTCTATTTTAGCTTCGATTAATAAGTTTGGCATCCCTAGGTTTTTTTTAGTAAAAAATGGTTTAATCGTATTATTAATATATTCATACCTTTGTTGAATATTAACATTTTGAGCTAAAGCTTTGGCATATCTATGTAGTTTATCGATATTAACTGTTTTTCGAGCTTGCTCCAACGGTTGCTTCATTTGACCAAAGTAATATAAAATTTTTGCAGCCTCATCAAAGTTCTGTTTATCATGCTCAAAATTATAAAAAGCAACGATAATTAAACTAGCAATAAGAGGAACTTGTAAAAATAGCAATGACAAGTTGAGTTTATCAGCAACAATAACTTGTAAATTACGTTGAATCAATACAACTAATTGATTTACATACTGCTTATACATCGTGTCTAAACACGTAAATATCCTGAGACTGGGCAGTTTGAAATGAGGTTCTTTGCTTGTCTATAGTTCCGTTTGGAAAATAACCAACTAAGTTAAATCCTTGCATTAGTTGCTTGATGAAATCTGGGGTATGATGAGAAGCATAGTAATTAGAACCATTATCAGAACCACTTTCTGCAAAACCTTCCATTAAAAATTGTTGAATTTTATCTGGTTCTTGCCAAAATCCATTGCGTACATAAATTTCGCCATGCAAGGTAATTAATATATAACCTCCTGGTTTTATAACTCTTTTAAGTTCTTGAATCCATAGTTTTTGAACATCAAGAGATAAATGGGTAAATACTGAGACTAAATAAATTAAGTCAAATTTATCATCTATATAAGGCAATGGTGGTATCAAGCTATTTTCTATGCAAGTCGCTTGTTTGGCTAGGTTTTGTTGTACCCAACTAAGTAACTTGGAATTAAAATCGCAACCGTTTAATTCGATATGTGAACTCAATAAATGCCAACCAACTAATAATCTACCTGAACCACAGCCAAAATCCAGTAATGATTTGATCTGAGTTAAATCAATTCCAGAATTTTGCAAATATTTATGTAAATTCATCACTCCAGAAATAATAGAATCTCTATACTCAGCAACATTATAATGGCCTTGAGTTAAATAAATTAATTCTGGTTCTGGTTGTGGTATCAAAGCTAATTGCTGATTAAGTTTGGTAAAATATTCTTGTTGATTAACAATACTTGCAATATCAAATTGGAAAAATAACTCTGTAGATTGATCATCAAATACTATTTCAAAGGTCAAATTATCTTTTGCTATTTCTAATGGAAAACTAAAACCACAGGTTTTTACCGCTGGTATGCTAGGAATGTAAGCTGCGATATCTTCTCTAGCTAAGTTAACCATAAAATTCCCGATTAATTCCTCATCAGCATAGACATTTAAACTAGTAACTTTTTGACTACCAAAATTAAATACCCAACCAGAAAATACATTAACTTTATCAATTTTTACCAAATGATATTTTGGTGTTTCCAATAAATAAACAATTGGATCATATTGCATAAATTTTATCTCAAATTACCTTGTTCACCTTGAATGGACATCAAGCATATCTCGTAACTTATCGCCCAAAATATTAACCGATAACACTATTAATAACAATGCTAATCCGGGAGCTAATACCATATGAGGAGCCATTAACATATAGCTAGTACCATGTTTAATCATGCTGCCCCACGAAGCCATTGGAGGTTGTACACCCAATCCTAAAAATGATAATCCAGCTTCTGCTATCACCACTCCTGCTATACCAAAAGTAGCTTCAATTAATAATGGAGCCAATAATAAAGGCAGAATATGATAACGTAAAATTCGCCCAGTTTTAGCTCCTAAAGCAATGGCAGCTAACACATGATCTCTGTTTTTCAAGGATAAAGTTTGCGCCCGAGCCAAACGAGCAAATCCTACCCAACCAACTACTGATAGAGCAAACACTACATTCTCAATTCCTGGCCCTAAAATTCCAGATAATGCTATAGCTAATAAAATTCCTGGGAAAGCTAAAAATATATCCATGAAACGGACGATGATTAAATCAATATAACCACCAAACCAACCACTTAAAATACCAATTAAAGTTCCCACTATTAAAGAAACTGAAATAACTCCAAAAGATACTAAAAATGAAGTTCTAGCTCCTAAGATTAATCGATCTAAAATTGGCCGACCTAAATCATCATAACCCAACCATTCGGTAAATGATGGTGCTTCTAAAATATTGAGTAAGATAATATTATTAGGTTGTAAAGGTAACCAAGGGCCTAACACAGCCGATAAAAACCAAATGAATAAAATAAATGCAGGAATAATAATTTTAAGCACTGTAATTTACTCGTGGGTCTAACCAAGTATAAATTAGATCAGTTAAAGTATTTACCAATACATAACTCAAACTAATCAATAAGATACAAGCTTGAACTACTGGATAATCTCTCCGTTCAATAGATTCAATTGTCAATTGCCCTATCCCAGGCCAAGCAAATATAATTTCAGTAATCACCGCTCCACCCAATAAAGTACCAAGTTGTAAACCTAATACTGTGATAAGTGGCAAAGAAGCATTGCGTAACGCATGATGGATAACTATTGCTGATTCTCGTAAACCTTTGGCACGAGCAGTACGGATATAATCTTCATTCAATACTTCCAATAAAGTTGCCCGAATCATGCGAGCTAAAATTGCTGCCAAGGCAGTTCCTAAAGTTAAAGCGGGTAAAATTAGTGATAATAAGCTATCATTGCCACTAACTGGTAACCAGCCAAAAGTTAGTGAAAATAAATATATCAACATTGGCCCGAGCCAAAAATTAGGAATTGAAACTCCCAATAAAGCAAATACCATTGCCCCATTGTCATACATACTATCTTTTCGTAATGCAGCAATACTTCCCAATGGAATAGCTAATATTAATGCGACTAATAAGCCTGCTAAAGCTAGTTCTAAAGTAGCTGGAAGCCGTTCCCATAACATATCAACAATCGGGTTTTTTGAATATAATGAAATACCTAAATCACCTTGGAATAAGCCTGACATATATGATTGCCATTGAGCCAATAACGGTTGATCTAAACCTAAACTAGTTCGTAATACTTCTTGATCTGCAAAAGTCGCTGACTCCCCAAGCATAGCCTGTACTGGGTCACCAGGTACGAGATGAATTAGCAAAAATACTAATGTAACTACCCCTAACATAACTATGAGTGTACTAAACAAACGAGAAAACAAAAATGATAACATTTAGACCTACCTGAAAATATTTTAAGTAATCTGAATTCGATATAAAAAAATTAACTTGGTACAGGATAAAAGATATAATTTATTTTTAAGTAATTTACTGAATTTTTCATGGGTTCATTAGGTTAGTTTAATTATCTTTATAATACCATGTTTTCTATTTAATTTCTTTACTTTGAATTAGCCTTCCCAACGTCTGGGAGTATACGTAACAGTATTTTGTGTTGCTGGATGTCAAGATTTTCTGAATAGATTACTAAGTTTTATACTTGACACAGAGCATCGGGGAAGGCATTTCCAACGTGGATGTTGGGTATGAAATAAAGAAACAACTTATTTATGATGCGTATTTAGGTGTGAAAGCGAATAAAGGGAGTTGTGGAGTAGATGAGCAAAGTCTATCTGAATTTGAACAAGACCAACAATCTTTATAAGTTATGGAATAGAGTGTCATCAGGGTGCTACTTCCCTCAAGCAGTTAAACGAGTGAATATTCCAAAAGTTGATGGAAAAACTCGCCCTTTGGGTATTCCAACCGTGACTGACAGAATAGCAGTAAAGATGGAAATAGAATCTGAATTGGAACAACATTTTCATCCCGATTCTTTTGGTTATCGTCCAAACAAATCTGCACATCAAGCTGTAGAATTAGTAAAGGAACGGTATTGGAAACAAGATTGGGTATTAGAATTCTTTGATACAATCGACCATGAGTTATTGCTTAGAGCAGTTGATAGACATCTGTAAATTGGCAATGTTTGTATATCAAAAGATGGTTACAAGCACCAGTTCAACATCCAAATAGGTCTACATAAAATTCAAGGTATACCACAGGTGTTATCAGTGTTAGCTAATTTATATTTGCATTATGCGTTTGATGGATTGAAAGGTTTGAACAATGTCGATTGTGGTTAAATCATCACCAGAATTATTCACTGTCAAAGCTGGAAACATAATAGTCAATACGAAAAAGTTAGTTTTTCTTGGTTTTACTTTTAGACCTCGTCTTATTAAGACTCGAACCGGCAGATTGATGGTTTCTACCAGTAGCCAAAAAGTAAGTAAACAGTGACACTATTAACTCATGGACTTGGTCTGACCAAACACATTCTTTTTCATTTTGACCAAAAACTCAGTCGTTGGGCTAAACGGAAATATAAATCTATTAAGTCTAAAGCACAAGCTGTTAAAAGAATTATTCTTTTCAGGCTTAGAAATCCTAATTACCACATTGGTAATTTTTTTTAATCAATAAGATTGAATGAAGCGAGAGTTTCACGTACTGTTCTGTGAGAGCCTTTGTGGGTAAGGGCTACTCGACCGTGGCTTTTTTATCAATATTTTTTATCTTAGTTTGTGGCTAGGTTGTATTGACATTTGTTATAGAATAAAGAATATCTTGTGTGTTCTAATGAAAATCAATGGCATTACATGTATAACACTACCATATTTTTTACCCTAATTTTTTTTACATCAAGAGTCATCTTTAGCTCGTGTAATCCTTCTGATTTAAGGATTTCCATGATTATTATACCTAGTAAGTATAAAGGAACTTAAGTATGCTTCATCCGCCCACTGTATTAGTAATTGCCGGTAACGATCCATCTGGTGGAGCTGGTTTATGTGCAGATATTCAAACGCTTGCTCAACATGGATGTCATACTGCGCCAGTTATAACTTGTATTACTACACAAAATACCTCTAAAGTACTAACAAATTTACCATTAGCTGGAAACATAATTGCTGAACAAGCCGAAGCTGTTTTACAAGATATGCCAATTGCTGCCTGTAAAATAGGATTGTTGGGAAATGAAGAAATTGTGGAAGCAGTACGATCAGTATTAATCAAATATCCAGATATACCAATAGTTTTAGACCCAGTATTAGCATCTGGCAATGGACAATCATTAACTCAAAAAAATACCTGTACTGCAATTATAAATAAAATATTACCATTAACTACTATAATTACTCCAAATAGTTTAGAAGCCAGGATTTTAACTGGAGAAAACAAACTAGAAATTGCAGCTAAAAAACTAATCAAATTTGGTTGTCAGCATGTTTGTATCACAGGTACTCATGAAACAACTGATAAAGTGATTAACACATTATATGGAATTAAATCATGGTCTTGGACTCGTTTACCATATAGCTATCATGGTTCTGGATGCACATTTGCGTCTAGTTTAGCTGGTAATATAGCTTGTGGAAAGGATATTGTAACTGCAGTAGCCAAAGCTCAAGACTATACTTGGAATAGCTTAAATAATGGTTATAAACCTGGTTCTGGTCAGCATTTTCCAATTCGGGTTTCACTTGGTTAAATATAGTATTTAGTAAAGGTTGACCATTACTCCTAGCTAAACAATGACATTAACTTAAGCAGGACGAACACATAGGTTCGCCCCTACTATATTGAAATATATTGTATTTTGTAGGGTAGATATGCGTATCAACCCTATTAAGAATTAAAAACAGCTAGATGTTAATGTCCACTTTTTTCATCTTTTTCAATCAACTTCAATCAACTTAAGATCAGATGGGCCTAAACCACCTTGAGCATCTTTGCCTTCCAATTTAATTTTTAACCGCAATTCATTAGCTGAATCAGCATTGGCAATTGCTTCATCATAGCTAATTCTATCTGTTTGGTGTAACGCAAATAAAGCTTGATCAAAAGTTTGCATACCTAAGTCACCAGATTTAGCCATAATCGGTTTAATTCCACCCACATCACCTATTGCAATCAATTCTGCAATAAGAGGCGAATTACGTAAAATTTCAATAGCCGCAGCCCGACCGCCAGTTACAGTTTTAACCAAACGTTGGGAAATAACTGCTCTCAAGTTTAAAGCCAAATCTGCCAACATTTTTTTCTGAGTTTCTATATCAAAAAACCCAACAATACGGTCAATAGCTTGGTTAGAATTGTTTGCATGTAAAGTTCCCATAGCTAAATGACCGGTTTGAGCAAATTCCATTCCAAAGTTCATAATTTCAGCATCTCGAATTTCACCAAGCAAAATTACATCTGGAGCTTGCCGCAAAGTATTATGTAGAGCCGCTTCCCAACTTTTAGTGTCTACTCCAATTTCCCGTTGCATGATACAACAATTTTTATGTGGATGCACATATTCAATTGGGTCTTCAAGCGTAATTATGTGACCGTATGAATTACGATTCCGATGATCAATTAGAGCGGCCATAGTGGTGGATTTACCAGAACCAGTACCGCCAACCATAATAATCAAACCATTTTTAGCAGTGATCACTTCTTTCAAGATTGGCGGTAAATTTAGCTTATCAAAGTTTGGTACTTCAGCTTCAATAAGACGCATAATTATGCCTTGACAACCTTGTTGGATAAAAGCATTAACACGAAATCGACTTAAACCAGGTGGATGAATAGCAAAGTTACATTCCTGAGTCTCTTCAAATTCTTTCAACTGCTTATCATTCATGATGCACTGAGTTAAAGCCATCGAATCTCCAGCAGTCAAGGCTTTTTTGGTCATTGGAGTCATTTTGCCTTTAAGCTTCATTGCTGGTGGAAAAGCAGCAGTTATAAATAAATCCGAACCACCTTCTTTTGTCATCAGTTTTAATAACTTAATCATAAAGCCCATGGCTTCATCTCTTTCCATATCTGTATTCCTCTTTTTTTAATTCTTAATTCTTAATTATAAATTCTTAATGAAAAGGCTTTTTAACTATGAATTAAGCATTATCTAAGCAAATTTATCTTTATTAACCGCATATTCACGAGCATGTTCTTTGGTAACAATTCGTTTCTGTACTAATTTTTCTAGTTCTCCATCTAAGGTCTGCATACCAAATTTTTGCCCTGTTTGCATAGATGAATACATTTGAGCTACTTTATTTTCTCGAATTAGATTACGAATTGCCGGTGTACCTACTAAAATTTCATGCACAGCTACCCGACCACCACCAATTTTTTTCAATAAACTTTGAGCTATAATTGCTTGAATAGATTCTGATACCATAGTGCGAATAGTAGATTTTTCTGCAGTTGGGAATACTTCCACAATTCGGTCAATAGTTTTAGCGGCGGAAGCTGTATGTAAAGTACCAAATACTACGTGACCAGTCTCAGAAGCTGATAAGGCAAGCCTGATGGTTTCTAAATCTCGCAACTCTCCAACTAAAATCACATTAGGGTCTTGCCGCAAAGCTGATCTAAGTGCGTTGTCAAAACTTAAGGTACTAGTTTTTATTTCCCGTTGAGTAATTAAACATCTTTTGCATTCATGGACAAATTCTACTGGGTCTTCGATAGTTAAAATATGACCATATTCAGTTTCATTGCGATAATTCATCATAGCTGCTAAGGTTGTTGATTTACCAGAACCAGTACCTCCTGTAACAGTAACAATTCCTTTATGGGTCATTGCAAATTTTTTAAACAGAGCTGGGGCATTTAATTGTTCTAAACTTAAAATTGTAGAAGGAATTGTTCGTAAAACTGCTCCTGCTCCACGATGTTGCATATAAGCATTAACTCGGAATCTAGCTACTCCTGGTATAGAAAATGAAAAGTCACATTCCATATATTTTTCATATTCTTTGCGTTGCTTATCATTCATAACATCATAAATCATATCTCGTACTTGAGAGTGGTCTAATGGGGGTATATCTACTCGTCGCATATCTCCACTAACCCGAACCATTGGTTCTACCCCAGCAGATAAATGAAAATCAGAAACACCATTTGCAGCACCAAAAGCAAGTAAGTCAGTGATATTCATATATTTTTCCGTAAATATTAAAATTTAAGCTATATGTTGATTATTGTTAAACTATTTAAATATATTTTTCATGTTATGATACACTTTTTTATTTAGCATAACAAGATTGATATATGTTAGCATTTTATTATTAAGTTATTGATAAAAAATGTAAAAAAATATATATGTAGGACTGTTATTTTTTAAATATAAAAATATCTGAATTATTATGATTTGAAAAATATAAATATTGTGACAATCTGAAGTTACACAGAGTTAGTTAAAATATACATAGGACTTTCGCTTGACATAAATTTTATGTTATCATAAAATTTATGTTAACGAAACAACAATATGTAGAATACCTAACAAGTACATTTGATAATTACACAGGAAGTAATTTAGCGAATCATCTACACGAAGTAAGTCATGATAGT
>JASFYV010000191.1:0-4687 GCA_045046925.1 Candidatus Marithrix sp.
ACCAAGAAAGACATCACCAATTACATCACTGTCCCATTAGGCACTCTAAACAGCAACATCCGCAAACTCCATGATGATATTTCTGTCATTAACCTTGACTATACAACTATAAGAGCTAGTGGAAGCAAAGCTTCCAGATTAAATGGATATAAATTAGAAGATGTTGGAAAGATAGTATTAGGTATGGACTCAGTTATTGGAATTGAACTAAAGAAACAGGTATTTGGTAGCGTTAGTACCTTAGCTAAATTAGATACTAAAGGAGAAATAGAATGGCAACAAGTTCTAAGTCAAGTATTTGATAATCTTGGTTTTCAGCATAATTACCCAATTGGCAAATACCGAGTAGATTTCTTCGTCAAAGATTTAAATTTAGTCTTAGAATGCAATGGTTACGACAATCATATTTCTTACGATCCAATAGCAAAATCAGAAAGAGAGAAGGTTATCACCAAAAATTATAGCTTAGTTCGCTTCCATCATAAGATAGATTGGAGAACTTTGGTGAATGGAATATTAAGGACTAAAATTGGGGATACTACTGTGTTGTATAATGTTGGTTGTTTTGATAATTCGTCCTCAGTTTTTGAACAAGATTATGCGGATTAAAAGATAAAACATGATTAAATCAAAATCATCTGGTTTAAAATCCTGTCCATCCTTTAATCTTGTTCAAACAATATGAATTAATTTTGCTACCAGGGTGCATAAGCGATAACGTCATGCACCTTTTAACCAATATTTTTTTAAAATTATTAATTCGATTATTTCGTCAATTCGCTGTACCCTGTTGTTATATTGTAACTACTTATTCTCTCTTTCCCAACGGCGTTGGGAATGTAGTCAAGACACACCAGCGTCAAGTTTAACCCTCTCTTAAACAAACAATCCCAATTTGCATATCCAAAAACAAATCTGTTATAATCCAACACTCATTTCAATGGTAAAAAACTATGAAAGAAGAAACTATAAAAGAATTACAAGCAACATACTATGGGAAAGTTGAGCTTATTCCAGGAATCAAATGCGATGGATATGTGCTGTCTGATGGAACAGCGTGTTTGAGTGAACGTGGAACTGCTGATCTTTTGGGAATGAAGCAAGCACCATTTCAACGCATGACACCTAAATGGCCTCCAAAAACACTTAAACCGTTTATTGGTGCGGTTCAGAGCATGACACCTAAATCAATAAAAGTGGTGGCAAAAAATAGCCCTTATCAAGGACGAAATATAGTTACTTACGATAGTAAATTTATCGGGTCTTTTATTCGTGGTTATGCTCTAGCATTAGCACATCATAATAAATTGCGGCCAAACCAAATCCATATTGGAGAAAGATGTGTAATTTTATCAACTAGTTTGATTGATACTACTATATATACTGCCATCCAACAAGCCTGTGGCCTTAACCCCAACATCCAAAAGATAGCCCAAACTAACTACACACAAGTTGGTCAAGCAATGAAAGACAGTGGTTTAACTTCCTCAATTGGCAACAATATTTATACCAAGAAAGACATAACCAACTACATCACTGTCCCATTAAGCACTCTCAACAGTAATATCCATAAACTTCACGATGATATTTCCGTAATTAACCTTGACCGTGCAATTATAAAAGCCAGTGGAAGCAAAGCTCCAAGAATGAATGGCTATAATTTAGAAGATGTTGGAAAGATAGTACTTGGCATGGATTCAGTTATCGGTATTGAACTAAAGAAACAAGTATTTGGAACAGTTGGTACCTTAGCTAAATTAGATACCAAAGGTGAAATAGAATGGCAACATGTCCTCGCTCAAGTATTTGAGAATCTTGGTTTTAACCATAACTATCAAATGGGAAAATACAAAATTGACTTTTTTATCAAAGATTTAAATCTCGTACTAGAGTGCAACGGCTACGATAATCATATTTATTACAACGATATAGAAGAACAAGAAAGAGAGCAGTTCATCATCAAAAATTATAGCTTAGTTCGCTTTCACCATTTGACAGATTGGAAAACTCTGGTCAATGGAATCTTACGGACTAAAATTGGAGATACTACTGTGTTGTATAATGTTGGTAAAATTAATAGTTCTCAGATTCCAGTGAAATCTAATATAGCAAGTTCATAGTTATTTTTTACTTGTTAGATGTTGTGTAGGTAAAATATGAAAAAGCTGATATTAACAGTACTGATATGCACCATTCATCCGTTATCAGAAGCTGTTCCACCAAACTGGGAAGCACGTTCCGATTGGAATATCTTCCGCTCTTTAGCTAAGAGAGTTAGTGAGTTAGCTGAAACTCATTTGCCAGAACCAATGAAAGATTTTGTTTGTTCTCCGTTGGAACATGATTATCCAGATGAAATCTCTCAGCCTACGATTAAGGATTGGGCGAAAGGCGAATGTGAGCCAATTCCGGGCAAAACTATGCCGAAGATGAAGGTGGTTACTAGAGATTACACTCAGCTCTATAACAAGTACTTCATTTGGACCAGGAGCTAGAGAGAATGGAATTGGAGCTCATGGTGTACATTGGGATGTGAGCAATATTTACGATAAGACTTTGAAATCTCATCCGACTACTGAATGGGGTGGTAAAACCTATCCATCTTTGGTAGAAGTAACTCACGCAATTAATATTATCTTGCGGTTTGCTCCAGAAACCAATGGTGAATCGGCATATCAAGCTTATCTCTCTCATGAGAAGAAGGTTGGTCTACCACTGCGTGATTTGGATGAAGGACAGAGAGATGCAACAGTTACTTATGAAGACTTGCAACGTCAGCCTCGTCGCTTGTTGAATAGTCCTTGTTGGAGTGGCATCATGACAAAGGAAGGCGAACTAAATAGTATCATGTTGAACTACTTGACACCGCATGGTAAGTGGCATATCCATTCTACTTATTATGATAACCATCGGATGTTGACTTTGTCTCGTGGTATTGAACCGTTCTGGTTGAGTGTGGATGATGCTGCACAGATTGGTGTAGTTGATAACGATTGGGTTGAGGTGTATAACGATCACGGTGTGGTTGTGACTCGCTCAGTGGTTAGTGCCAGGATTCCAAATGGTATTTGTATTTGGTATCATTCGCCAGAAAGAACTATTTCAATTCCGAAATCACCGTTGCGTGGCAATCGCCGTGCTGGTGGACATAATAGTTTGACTCGGGCTAGGTTGAAACCAGTATTGATGATGGGTGGTTATGGACAGTTCTCCTTCCATTTGAATTATTGGGGTCCAACTGGTGTGAACCTGGATACGCATGTTATGGTGCGGAAACTTCAGGGTGAACCGGTGTTTTAGGTAGTTTGTAATATTGTTTGGTGTATGAGGTTACTCTTATATATCTTGTACACCTTACATATTTAATATCAAAAGAAAAAATATGCAAACAATAGAAATCCAAGATGATTCAGTAGAAAAAATATTATGGTTATTAAATAGTTTAAAAGGGGTAAAAGTCGAAATTATAAGTAGAAAAGATATATTTTTAGAAGAAATTAAAAGTTCTGAAGATGATATTTTAAATGGTAAAATTACAGAAATAAAGGATATTGACAACTATATAGAAGATTTAAAAAATAAGGAAAATAAGGAAAATAATGTTAGCACTTAAAATTGATAATCCCGAAATAGAAAAACTATTTGCAACTGAATTTAATTCAAACACAGATGATTTTATTGCTTTTATTAGCAGTAGCCTTAAAAAATTAGAAAAGCAATCTGAATTTACTTTTAAAAAGTTAAATCCTCAAAAAAATTCATATCATATAGAAATAGATATAAAAGATCACTGTTTCTCAAATCCTTTTAAGGATATAGATGATGTTTTAGAATTTTCAAAGTCATTAAGAGAAAGTTCATATAGATGATTTTTATAGATACAAACATTATTATAGAGTATTTGAAAGATAAAGCTTTTCTGTCAAAATATAATTTCCAAGATTTATTTATCAACGATATTGTTATTATGGAATTATATCAAGGTGCTAGAAATAAAAATGATTTGGCATTTATAAAAAGAGAAATATCAATTTTTCAGATTCTCAAAACAAATCAAGAAATAATAGAATTATCTAAACAAATAGTGGAAAAATATCATTTGTCACATAACATGAAAATAATGGATGCTTTGATAGCTGCTACAGCGATGGTTTATGATTTAGAGCTAATGACATTGAATTGTAAAGATTTTAAATACTTAAAACAATTAAGTTTAGTTGATATATAGGTGCGGAAATTGAAGGGTGAACCGCATTTTTAGGTAAGTTTTAAGATGGGCTTTGGCCTGTCCTTGTTTGATTTTTAATAAAATTTTATTTCTGACATGGGAAAATGTATTGCCAGTCCATAGCATTCTCACGTTGTTGCTGCTATAATCTTCTAATGAAATCGTATTATGTGATTTACGAAATTTATTTGCATATTTACCAGCTAGTTCTCCTGTCGCATTATCCAATAGGTTCAAAAAAAGTAAATAATTGACGAACAGTTTGATATTCTCTTTTAAATGCTCCTGCATATATCTCAGCACTAGTTATAGGGCTTAATAATATACCCTTTGTGCTTCAATAAATCTTTCTACATACAATTCTTGTAACTACCTACCATAGCTATGAAACAACAATAGTAGGAGAAAATAACTTACGTAAAGAGGTGAAGACATTATGGCCTTGCTTTCGAACAGTTA
>JASFYV010000192.1:0-5398 GCA_045046925.1 Candidatus Marithrix sp.
ATCGTTAGCAGCAATAAACTCACCTCCTTTTACTGTTAATTGCTCAGCATCGCAAATAAGTATTTTATCAACGGGGAAATTAGTTTCTTGAACACATGAATACAATGTTGTAACAAATAATACTACTAGAAAGGCTTGTTTTAAGTTCAAATATTTTTTAATAATTATCACTTATTAAGTTAGGTGTTTATTGTAATTTAGCATTTTCATGCAAAGATATGATAATGTATTCAATTTTCACTTTGTATCAATAAACTAAATATGAAGATTATATTATCAATAATAATTATTTTACTGCTTAATACGTTAGCTGCTCAAACTAATATTGGACTAACTTTTGGCGGAAGTAAAGATGATATAGGAGCCACAATTTGCATCACTCCCGATGGAGGGTATTTGTTGGCAGGTTCAACACGTAGTTACGGTGCAGGTAGCGAAGACTTTTATTTGATAAAACTAAATGCATCTTGGCAACGTTTATGGTCGGCAACATTTGGTGGTGTTCATCAGGATCACGTACGTTCAGTAATTTCTACAGATGAAGGTATTATGGTACTTGGTGATGTTTGGGATGGTGGAAATGGTAGGCTAGGAATGTATTTGAGTTTAGTTGATATTGATGGATATGAAGTCTGGAATAAGCAATATGGCACTTCGATGGATGACTGGGGCCATTGTATTATTGAGACACATGGAGGCGACTTCATGCTATTGGGTTATAGTAGAGGTTTTGAAATTAGTGGTGATATTTACCTTGTTAGAACCGACCATCTGGGAAATATAATTTGGGAAAATAATTATGGATATAATCGTGATGATTATGCTATGGATATAATTGAGAATGATGATGGGAGCTTTGTAATTATTGGAACTAAGAATGGTTTCTTTAATGATGTACATGCAAACTACTCTAATCATGATGCTGATATTCTTTTGGTAAAAATTGATGCTAATGGAGATGAGATATGGAAGAAAACTATCGGTAGCGATGGACACGATTTTGGATACTCAATAAAAAAAGCAACCGATTATGGATACTACGTTTTTGGTTCAACACAAAGTTATGGAGCTGGTAGTTTTGACATGTTTTTAGCAAAGCTTGATGAAGATGGAATAGAAGAGTGGCATAGGACCTATGGAGGTGAATTATATGAATATGGATTGTCGATGGATATAAATGAGAATGGAAATTTATTTCTTTTTGGTACCACCAGAAGTTACGGGCAGAATAACAGTGAGGATTTTTATTTAGTTAAAGTAGATGAAGATGGCAATAATATATGGGAGCTGACAATTGGTGGCGAATTTGCCGATTTTGGATATTCAGTTATTGCCTTGCCAGATAGTGGATGTATTGTTATTGGTAGTTCGAAAAGTTTTGGTTCTGGTGAAAATGATATACTATTTGTAAAAGTTGATAAATATGGGCAAATTGAAATTATAATTGATGGAATTGATTCAACTTACAAGAATCAAATAGTAATTGCACCAAACCCTGTTCATAATATTGGTAGAGTAATATTGTATGGTAATCACCCTAGTGTTAACAGTACAATGGAAATAACTTCAATCAATGGCAAAATGGTGAAACAATATATCTTAACAAATAACAATTTATCTTTCGATGTGTCTGCTTTACCTTCGGGTGTATATATGTATAAAATTGTGTCAAACAATTCTACATCTGCTAATTTCACAGGAAAACTAGTTGTTTATTAGTAATGAATCAAGATTATGGAAATTATAATCTAGCAGTTGAGTTTCTGTGTCATAATTAAATATTAAGACTACATCCTCTGGTTCATTATGATATAAACCGCACCCTAAAAAATGTATACCATCTTCGGAGTCCATTTGAAATTTTTTCGGACCTGCTCCCATATCACCTAGTATGCATATCACCTCAATACCTCTTTGCTTTACTTCCACAAGTTTTGGATAAACAACATTTACAAAATTTGTATTAACGGAGTCACAATTGGCATTCCAATATTTTAAATTACTTTGTGCATATATTGATGGCGAAGGCAAACCTGGAACATCCTGCCACAAACCGTGGTGCATTAACAGTATTAAATATTTTGAATGTTGTATTGTATCACATACATTGGAAATAATTTCAAATTGCTCGTTTATCATACCACAATTTGTAGGTACCAAATTTGTATTTAATATGATACGTGTGATATCATAATTATTATATGCGTAATATGTTTTTCTTCCTGAAAGATCTTCATACCATTCCCAGTTTCCATTTCGGGCATCATGATTTCCTAAAGCCCAATGTGTTTCTGGGTTTCCTAAATTAAATACATTATCAATATATTGTATTGTAGAAAAATTCAGCATGGCTTCTGAACATACATCTCCACCAAGCCAAACACCATCATATTCAGATAAATTTAATTGTTCAATCCTGTAATCTGCCTTTGTCCCGTTTGATCCTGATTGATAACAATGACCAACAAAAAGGAAGTCCTTCTGGTTTTGCGATTGCAAATTAGAAGAATCTAGAAACAATAAAAGTACAATACCAATTGAAATAAATTTCATGATTATAAGTTATAAGAATGAATATTTATTAAGAAATTTCATGGCAAAGCTATCAATAATTATGCACTATATAAAACTGACTGAACATTTATTCTGTTAGTTTTGCACCAATAATTTAAAATGATGAAATCTTTATACTCTAAACTTTTTGATGTTTCCGTATGGGCGTTAATCATTAGCTTTTTTATGGTTGTACATATCAACTTTAATTATAAACATTGGAAAGGTGAAAAGAGTGTAATTGTGAATGAAATAAAATCGTATTATGGGTACTTGCCAGCTGCCTTCATCTATGATGATATTGGACTTGAGTTCACAAGAGACAATATGGAACTAAGACGCAAATTTTGGAGAACAGAGACACCAATAGGAAAATTTGTGCTCCGAACAAGTGGAGGAATGGCAATGCTCTTTTTGCCGTTTTTTATAGCAGCACATTCTGTTGCCGAATTAGTAGGCTATGAAGCTGATGGTTACACTTTACCTTATAGGCTAGCTTTAGTAATAAGCAGTATGTTTTATTTGATGCTTGGTGCAATTTTTCTACGGAAGTTTTTATTAAAATATTTCTCAAAACCTGTTGTAGCAATAACTATATTAGCAACAATATTAGCAACAAATCTAATGTGGTATGTTACATTTGAAGCAGCCATGTCACATACTTATAGCTTTGCACTTATATCTATATTTATTTTTGTTATTGATAATTGGTACAGCAAGCAATCACTAAGAAATACAATTTTTATTGGACTATTAGTTGGGATAATCTCACTAATTCGTCCAGTAAACATCATAATTGTAATATTACTAATACTTTGGAAAGTAACAACATGGGAAGGTATTAAAACTAGAATAGTTTTTTTAATAAATAAGTGGCCACTAATTATATTAATGATAGTTATGTTTACTATTGTTTGGATGCCTCAGTTTATTTATTGGAAATATGTAAGTGGGAGCTTTTTGTATTACTCATACCCTAAAAATCAAGGCTTCTTCTTTTCAAACCCGCAATTATTTAATACAATACTTTCTTGGCGTAAAGGATTTTTTATATACACACCAGTAATGATTTTTGCAGTTATGGGGGTTGGGTTACTCTATAAAAACAAAAAAGAATTCTTTTGGCCAGTTGTTGTGTACATACTATTTGCTTGGTATATTACATCATGTTGGTGGAGTTGGTGGTATGGAGGTAGTTTGGGATTACGTCCATTTATTGATTCATATGGAGTATTAGCAATAGGACTAGCAACATTTTTAACTTGGTTATCTAGTTCGTCAAATTTTAAAAAGACTATTTTCATTACACTTTTTATTTTGACAGCAGCATTAGGTGGTTGGCATACAGCGAAGTATCGTGGCGGCTCAATACACTGGGTTGCAATGACAAAAGAGGCATACTTTGAATCTTTTTGGGATAAACGACCAACAGGAAAATGGCATGAAAAAATACGTTACCCTGATTCTAAACTTGCCAAGGAAGGTATCTACAAATATGCAGATGAATCAGAAGAGGATAATGCCAAGTAATAGATAATTAATTATTATGTATTTGATTAAAATATAAGTTGTACTCATAATCTGATTCTAATCTATTGTAAGTATTTATTTTTACTTTTGCCAATTATAAAAAATACAACAATGCCTCAAAAGCTTTCTATTCTTATTCCAGCCTATAACGAAGCTGCTACAATACACCAAATCCTTAATAAAGTTTTAGACGTTAATTTATTAGGAGGTTTGGAAAAAGAATTAGTTATTGTTAACGACTTTTCAACTGATGGTACTTCTGAAGTTATTCAGGAGTATATTTCCAACCATAAAAATATTTCAATAAAACTGTTTGAACAGCCCAAGAATATGGGGAAAGGTGCTGCAATACAGAGAGGAATTAAGGAGGCAACTGGCGATTTTATTGTTGTACAAGATGCAGATCTAGAATATGATCCAGAAGAGTTCAATAAATTGCTTAAGCCTGTATTAGATGGTTTTGCAGATGTTGTTTATGGATCAAGATTTATGGGAGGTAGACCACATAGAATACTTTTCTTTTGGCATTCACTAGGAAATAAATTCCTTACTTTCTTATCTAATATGTTTACCAATTTAAACTTATCTGATATGGAAACTTGCTATAAACTATTTAGAGCCGATATTATTAAATCACTTACTTTAAAAGAGCAACGTTTTGGCTTTGAGCCTGAAGTTACAGCAAAAATATCCAGAATACCAAAGATCCGAATATACGAAGTTGGTATTTCATACTATGGCCGTACTTACGAAGATGGTAAAAAAATTGGCTGGCAAGATGGTACCAGGGCCATTTACAGTATTCTTAAATATAATTTGTTCTCAAAAGGTTAATCATTTAACTGAAATTCATCTATTTTTCCTTTATCCTCCGCTTCAGCCATTTCTATCTCTACGTGTTTCACTTAATTTACTAAGGGATACCCTCAAAAATTATACGTAATAAGGTATCGTTGGGTTATTAGCATTAATATTGAAGAACAATAGTAATATTAATTGTCTAATCTAAAAAATATAGAAAATGTCAAACATTTATGAACAAAAAGTAAACGACTTTATGGCTAAAGTCATTGCTAAAAATCCTAGTGAAGTTGAATTTCATCAAGCAGTACACGAAGTAGTTGAAACAATTATTCCGTTTATCGAAGAAAACCCTCAGTATCAGGAAGCTAAAATTCTTGACAGAATAGTAGAGCCTGAAAGAGTTATCATGTTCCGTGTGCCTTGGTTGGACGACAAAGGTGATGTACAGGTAAACCGTGGTTTCCGTATTGAAATGAATAGTGCCATTGGACCTTACAAAGGTGGATTACGT
>JASFYV010000193.1:0-6351 GCA_045046925.1 Candidatus Marithrix sp.
GTCTGTGTAAATATCTAGTAGTTTTTCCATAATGTGTTGTTTGGGTTATTTTGAATAAGATTTTAACATCTTTTTTAGCTCTCTGCGTAACATCAGTTATTAATCTTCTTAAAAATATAATAATCTACCTATCCAATTATTTTAAGATAGTTAAGTTAACCAACAATAACTTACTGTTTTAAAATCTTTTTTGGTAAATACTCAACTAACTTCACAATCCAATCATTGCTTCCATTATAGCTATTTTCAAGATGGAATGTTTGAAAATATCTAATAATCTTAACTACTTCAATTTATGTTCTAAATTATATCTTAAAGCTATTAAAAAGGCTTTTGAAGAATTACAAATTTTGAAGGCTATCTAAACTTATTATTAGTTATTCTTATTCTATTATTTATTTTGCGTAACTTCAGTTATTAAGGATTTAAACCTTGTCCTTGAGTGTAATGGATACGATAATAATATTTATTACAATGGTATAGAAGAACAGGAAAGAGAGCAATTCATCACTAAAAATTACAGTTTAGTTCGCTTTCATCATCTAATAGATTGGAAAACTTTAGTTAATGGAATCTTGCGGACTAAAATTGGAGATACTACTGTATTGTATAATGTTCAATCATTGTCAGTTGATCCTGACATATATGTGTAAAATTTATAGTGATTTTTAATGCAAAGGATCAATATAAGAAACAGGATTGGATAATATTATTGGTTTTATAATATAAATAAGATAAACTGGTATTAGTCACTTAAACTAATAATTATAGCTCCACTTTTAGTCATTATGGAGATTTAACCATGCTTAATTTACCAAATTACCAGATTACTGAACAAGTTTATGAAAGTGTAAATTCAACTATTTACCGTGGAATTAAAAATGAGGATAATAAACCAGTTATCCTTAAAATTCTTAAACAAGACTATCCCACCTCAACAGAATTAAATCGCTATCAACAAGAATATGAAATCACTCATACTTTTAATTCAGAAGGAATAATTAAGGCATATAGTATTGAAAACTATCAAAATACTCTTGTCATAATTTTAGAAGATTTTGGCGGAAATTCTTTAAAAGAGTTAATGATAGAGTATTCATTTAGTTTTAAGGAATTTTTACATTTTGCTATTCAAACTACTGAAAGTTTAGGCAATATTCATGTTGCTAATATAATTCATAAAGATATTAATCCAAGCAATATCATTTGGGAACCAATCACTAAACAAGTAAAAATTATTGATTTTGGTATTGCCAGTCGATTGCCACGGGAAAATCCAATTCTCAAAAATCCTGAACAATTAGAAGGTACATTAGCTTATTTATCTCCAGAACAGACTGGTCGGATTAATCGTAGTATTGATTATCGAACTGATTTATATTCACTGGGAATTACTTTTTATGAAATGTTAACCAGGCAATTACCTTTTACAACCAAAGATACGATGGAATTAGTCCATTGTCATATTGCCAAAAACCCAATCCCAGTTAATAAAGTTAATCCTAATATTCCTCAGATTGTTTCTGATATCGTAATGAAATTACTGGCTAAAAACGCTGAAGATAGATATCAATCAGCTTTTGGAATTAAGACAGATTTAGAAAAAGTTTTAAACCTTCAAGGTCTTGAAGACCTTGAAGGTTTGGAAGGTTTGTCGTTTAAATTAGCTCAACATGACTTTTCTGGCTATTTTAGAATTCCGCAAAAATTATATGGCCGGGAAAATGAAATCCAAGCATTATTACAGGCTTTTGCAAGAGTTAGTTTAGGAACAGCAGAAATGATACTAATTGCCGGCTATTCTGGAGTGGGCAAAACAGCTATTGTTAATGAAGTTCATAAACCCATGACTGAAAAACGTGGTTACTTTGCAACTGGTAAATTTGATCAATATCAACGCAATATTCCATATTCTGCTTTAACCCAAGCTTTTAATGAATTTTGTAATTATTTGCTTACTGAATCAATTGAAAAATTAAAATACTGGCAAGAAAAAATCCTCAATGCAGTTGGTAACAATGGTCAAGTATTGATTGAAGTTATTCCTAATTTAGAGCTAGTTATTGGCAAACAACCAGTTGCTACTCAAGTCGGTATTACTGAAGCTCAAAATCGGTTCAATTTAGTTTTTGAAAATTTTTTCCATGTTATTGGGCAACAAAACCATCCGTTAGTTTTATTCATAGATGATTTACAATGGGCTGATTCTGCTTCTTTAAATCTGTTAAAGAGATTAATGACAGATACCAATGATAAATATTTTTTGATTATCGGTGCTTATCGGGATAATGAAATTGATTCTACTCATCTATTAATGGATTTACCAGCTAATACAATTAAAGTGCAAAATTTATCATTTGCTGATGTTGATATTTTAATTGCAGAAGCAGTCAAATCAACCGATGTAGAACAATTAACTGATTTAGTTTACGCCAAAACTCAAGGTAACGCTTTTTTTACCCATGAATTTTTGAAGTCTTTGTATGATGAAGAATTATTAAGTTTTGATGTTAAAAAACAGAAGTGGCAATGGAATATAGATAAAATTGCTGTTAAAGATATGACCGACAATGTTGTAGAGTTGATGGTTAATAAAATTGAAAAGTTACCTGTTGATGCAATTGGAATTTTAAAGTTAGCAGCTTGTATTGGCAATCAATTTAATTTAGAAACTCTATCCACTATCTACCAGCATTCACATTCAGATACCTTAACTTGTCTTTGGAAAGCTATAGAAGAGAATTTAGTGCTATCCTTAGATGATGACTATAGGCAATCTACGGCACATTTTAAATTTCAACATGATCGTATTCAACAAGCAGCTTATTCTTTAATTGGTGATTTACAAAAATCCCAGTTACATTTACAAATAGGTCGTTTATTATTAAATAATACCGATCAAATTTTTGAGATAGTAGACCATTTGAATCTTGGAATTCAACTAATCAATTCTCAACCAGAAAGAAATGAAATAGCCCGCTTAAATTTGCAAGCTGGTAAAAAAGCCTTGGCTGCAACAGCATATGAAGCAGCAACTAATTATTTACAAGTTGGAATAAATTTATTGGCAGAAAATAGTTGGCAGACCAAATATGAACTAACCCTCAAACTTTATGTGGAAGCAACTCAAGCCGAATACTTAAACACCAATTTTGCACAAACAGAAAAGTTAATTAATATTATATTACAACAAGCCAATACTATGTTGGATAAGCTTAAGGCTTATGAAATTCAAATCCAACTTTACATGGCAAAAAATCAGATACAAACAGCATTAGATACAGCATTACAAGTGTTAAAAATGTTAGACGTTCCTTTAGAAACCAAACCTCCTAAACATTTAGCTATTAAGGACTGCTACACACTGCCAGAAATGACAGCTCCAGATAAATTGGCAGCAATGCGAATTTTAAATTCTTCTATTTCACCATCTTATACAGTTGCTCCAGAGATTTTTCCGAAGATTGTATTTACCATGGTTAAATTATCATATGAACATGGTAATTCAGCACTATCTATTTTCGGGTATTCTACTTATGGTATATTACTTTGTGCGGTGTTAGGAGATATAGAATCTGGCTATCAGACTGGCAAATTAGCTATCAGTTTATTAGATAAATTTGATGCAAAAGAATGGAAAGCCAAAGGATTTGCCGCATATTACTCTTCTGCTTATCCTTGGAAAAAACCGGCTAGAGAAACTATTGCTCCTTTGATAGAAGGTAGTCAAAGTGGCTTGGAAACTGGAGATATTGAATTTGTTGGAGTGGCAGCCATGCACTGTGGCAGCTATATTTTTTGGGTTGGTGAACATCTTGAAACAGTTGCGAAACAACAGCAGAAATTTCAAATTGTCTTACAGAAATTAAAACAAGAATATCAACTAGTTTACCTGAATATTTGGCAACAAACAGTGTTTAACTTACAGGGACTAAGTTCTGATCCTTGCAATTTGATAGGAGAAGCTTTTAATGAAAAAGAAATGCTACCAAAAATAATTGAAACTAATTTTGGGATGGCTGTTTTTGGAGTTTATTTATCTAAATCAATGCTTTATTATCTATTTGGCAATTTTGATAAATCATTAAATAATGCAATATTGGCAAAAAAATATGAACAAGCTAATGCAGGTATAATGGTAGTTCCGATACATAATTTTTATTATTCTTTAGCGTTATTAGCCACATATTCTACCGATTCTGTAGATACAATCAATCAAGTAGAATCTAATCAGAAAAAAATGCAACTATGGGCATTTCATGCTCCAACTAATTATCAACATCGGTATCAACTAATTGAGGCTGAGAAAAATCGAGTCCTAGGTAAAATTTTAGCAGCCGAAGAATTTTATGAGCAAGCCATAGTTAATGCTAAGGAAAATAAATATCTACAAGAAGAGGCTTTAGCTTATGAATTAGCTGGCAAATTTTATTTACAACGTGGTATGGAAAAAATTTTCCAAACTTATCTTAAAGAAGCTTACTATCGCTATCAACAGTGGGGTGCAACAGCCAAAGTAATAGATTTAGAAACTAAATATCCACAATTAATCACCGCTCAACAATATTCTAACCCATTAGAAACTACTATTTATTCGTCAGTAACTCAAGTTTCAAATCGCTTACAAACCTCAACAATATTGGATTTAAACAGTGTCACCAAAGCTTCCCAAACTCTAGCAGGCGAGATTGTTCTCAGTAAATTATTAGAAAAAATCATGCATATTATGATTGAAAATGCTGGAGCTGAAAGAGGTTTATTGGTTTTAAAACAAGGCAATTCCTGGGTAATTGAAGCAGAAGGATTACTAAATTCTGAAGAAGTTACTATTTTACAATCAATTCCTCTGACTAATAATCTAGCAATTTCAGTTATTAATTATGTAGTTAGGACTAATGAACCAGTGGTATTAGCCAATGCTAAACAAGAAGGTATTTATATTGAAGACAGCTATATTCAACAACAACAATTGCAGTCAATTTTATGTAGTCCAATTCTGCATCAAGGCAAGCTTATAGGAGTTTTATATTTAGAAAATAATCTGATGGAAGGAGCATTTACTGAAGCACGCTTGAAAATAGTTGATATGTTATCTTCCCAAGCAGCTATTTCACTGGAAAATGCTTTATTATATAACACATTGGAAGAAAAAGTAAAACAACGAACCACTCAATTAGCTACGGCAAATAAAGAAATTACTTCACTTAACGAACGTCTTAAAGAAGAAAATGTACGCATGAGTGCTGAATTAGATGTTGCTAAACAATTACAGCAAATGGTTTTGCCTAAAGACGCAGAATTACAACAAATTGATAGTTTGGATATATCTGGTTTTATGGAACCGGCTGATGAAGTTGGTGGTGATTATTATGAAGTTCTAAATCATGATGGTCATATTAAAATTGGTATTGGTGATGTTACCGGACATGGCTTAGAAAGTGGAGTGTTAATGTTAATGGTGCAAACTACAGTTCGAGCTTTATTATTGGCCGGAATTGATGATCCAGAGCAGTTTTTAAATATAGTAAATCGGACTATTTATTACAATGCTCAACGGATGGAAACAGATAAAAATTTGACCTTATCACTATTAGATTATCATGCTGGAACGTTAACAGTCACTGGTCAACATGAAGAAATTTTAGTAGTACGCAAAGATGGTACAATTGAACTATTTGATACCTTTGATTTGGGTTTTATGGTAGGCCTAGAGAAAGATATAACTAAATTTCTCTCACATCAAGAGATTTCATTGCAACCAGGAGATGGTATTGTTTTGTATACCGATGGTATTACTGAAGCTCAAAATATTGAGAATAAACAATATGGTATAGAACGATTATGTGAAGTTGTAAGTAGTAGTTGGTCTGGTAATTCTAAGGAAATTCAGGAAGCGGTGATTACTGATATTAAGGATTATATTAGTACCCAAAAAATACTTGATGATATTACTTTATTAGTTTTAAAGCAAAATCAATGATATATAATTAACAAATTTGGTAGTCCTAAAATAGGTAGTGGTAAACCTGTTAATCCTTTGATACCTGGCAGGTTTTTTGAGAAAATCACTACAATTCTATGTATTTATCAAATCGAAAAGGTGCGCACCAACTACTACTTTAGGATTAATTATAGCAAATCCCAATAAAGAGGTATACTAAAAGCCCAATAAAATGTAGGAATAAAAATGGTAAAAGCTTATTCATTAGATTTATGTAGTAAAATATTAGAATCGTATAAGGTTGAATAAGGAGCAAAACGTTTTAAAGTATCAGGAAAATTTGTATTTAAATTAATAAAGCAATTTAAGGAAACAGGAAACCCCTAAAATATCTGATAGAGGCCGTAGCA
>JASFYV010000194.1:0-12547 GCA_045046925.1 Candidatus Marithrix sp.
TACGGAACATTTATATACTTCTATTGCCGATGCTCTTAATTCTATCTTTCTGATGCTCGAAATTGTTTTATACATTGTCTTTAATTTTGTATACTATATCATCGGGATTTGCTATATACAAATGGGAAATGCTATATCTCTTAATTTAATAGACATATTTCCTAAGATATATAAGGATACAGAATGAATTGCATAAATCGTGTATCTAATGTGACTCGAAAGATGTAATTCGCAAACTCATTAAATCCTACATGACATGATTATATGGCTTTTGTTATTTAGGAAATATGTCTAATAATAATAATGCTGTTGCACATAAACCAAAAAAACATTATTTAAAAATAAGTCTAGCTATCTATATAACCAAACTCGCATTAAGGATAATAATTTATCTGTATCAACTGGTTTAGCTAGATAATCATTAGCTCCAGCTTCGATACATTTAATTCTATCGTCTTTCATGGCTTTAGCAGTCAAGGCTATTATAGGTAAATTACGATATTTAGCTTGTTTTCTGATCTCACGAATAGTTTCATAACCATCCATTTCTGGCATCATAATATCCATTAAAACTATTGCTATATCATTATTTTTTCGTAAAATTTCCAAACCTTCTTTACCATTTAAACCACAAATCACTTCAACTTCATTATTTTCCAATATTGTAGCTAGGGCAAAAATATTGCGTTCATCATCGTCTATTATCAAGATTTTTTTATTTTTTAGAATAGTTTTTTTATCATGTACCATATGTAACATTTTACGTTTATTACCAGGTAAGTTTGCTTCTATTTGATGTAAAAATAATGTTGTTTCATCTACTAAATTTTCAGGAGAACTAACTGATTTAATAGGCATTTTATTAGAACAACGTAATAATAAAGCTTCTTCTTCTGTAGTCAAATCTCGGTCTGAATAGGCAATGATAGGAATTTTACAAGGTTGCCCGGTTTCTTGGTGCATTTTCTCCAACAATTTACCACCAGAACCTTGCTCTAAATCCATATCTAAAATAACACAGTCATAATTAGTAGATAATATTTTTTTACAAGCATCTTCACCAGTTATGGATACTTCAACTTGTAAATTTTCGCTAGTTACTAAATCCATAATTCTTTGTTGATTTGGTTTACTATCAGCTACAATTAATAATGTTTTTACTGTTTTACTAAGAAATCTCTCAATTTTTTTGAAAGCTTCTATCAGTTTTTCCATATTGATTGGTTTTATTAAATAACCTATAGCTCCCATTTTTTTTGCGTCTATAGTCTGATCTGAAGCAGACATAAAATGCACTGGGATATGACGAGTGCTAGATTTATCCTTCAACTTTCGCATCAAGGTCAAACCATCCATTTTTGGCAATCCAATATCTAAAATTATTGCATCTGGTACATATTCTTCTGCTAATTCAAGCCCGATAAGACCATCTTCTGCTAACAAACATTTGAATCCTTTTGCTTTGGCTAATTCAATAATAATATTAGAAAATTTTCTATCATCTTCGATAATTAAAATAGTAATATCACTACTAGATAAATTATCTCTGTCATCAGATCGTAAAACTTCTTTAGGAGACTGATATTCGGTTGTTAATAAGGTAGAGTCAGTTTGAGTTACATGTTGAACTTTATTAGGTATTTGCGACGAATCTTTATTTGGTAAATATAAAGTAAAAGTACTACCTTTATCTTTTTCACTGACCAGAGTTAGTTCTCCACCTAATAAACGAGCTAATTGGCGAGAAATTGAAAGCCCTAAACCAGTACCTCCATAACGGCGACTAGTAGAACCATCTTCTTGTTGAAAAGCTTCAAATATAGTTTGTTGTTTATTTTGAGGGATACCAATTCCATTATCTATTACACTGATGGCAATAGGATTTTTTAATTTTAATTTCTCTATAATAGCTGGGAGTTTAATTGGATATTGTACTATTAATTTAACTTCCCCTTTACTAGTGAATTTGAAGGCGTTGGATAGTAAATTATTAATGATTTGTTTAACACGTTGACTATCTGTTACTAATGTTGAAGGAATATCATTTTCGATATTTAACTGAAATCCAACTCCTTTATCATTGGCAATAGGTGAAAATTTTTGTTCAATAGAAGCTAATAAATTAGTTAATGAAATTTTTCCCCATTGCATTTCAACCTTACCAGCCTCAACTTTGGATAAATCAAGAATATCATTGATTAAAGTAAGTAGATCATTGCCAGCACTATTGATAGTCTCGGCATATTCAACTTGTTTAACATCTAAATTACCATTATGATTATCTGCTAATAATTGTGATAAAATTAATAAACTATTCAATGGTGTACGCAATTCATGTGACATATTAGCTAAAAACTCAGATTTATACTTACTTGCTAATTCTAACTCTTCTGCTTTTAAAGTCATTGCGATTTTGGCTTTTTCCATTTCTATCTTACTAATTTCTAAAGCTTGATTCTTCTCCTGAATTTTTATTTTTTGATGTTCTAAATCCTGAGTACGTTCTTCAAGAGTTTCATTAGATTCTCTTAACTCTTCTTGTTGGGTTTGTAATTCTTCAGATTGACTTTGTAATTCTCCATTAGATTCCTGTAGTCTTTCCTGCTGAGTTTGTAACTCTTTTGCTTGTTGCTGGCTTTGTTGTAATAATATCTGCATTTTATAACTGGAATTGGCAGTATTAATTGCAATGCCGATATTAGGCATAATTTGTTCAAGAAAATTGCGTTGGATATCTGTCATTGTAGCAGTAGCACCAATTTCAATCACTCCTTTTACCTTATTTTCATATAAGAATGGTAGTAATAATATATATTTTGGCAACGACCTAGCTAAACCAGAAACAATTATAGGTGGACATTCTTCTGGAGTTTGTATACGCAAGATAACTTTTTTTTCTAACGCAGCTTGGCCAGCCAATCCTTCAGTTAATGGCAATTTATTTATCAATTTATCATCTTGAATATAAGCATAACTAGCAATCAATTGTAAATATTGTTGACCTTCTTCTTCTTTCAATAAGTAAAATAAACCGATTTGGGCATCAACATAAGTAGTTAAAAAAGAAATAATTTTTTTACTTGTGGTAAATATTTCCTGTTCACCTTGAATAATTTCATTTAAACTAGTTTGACCATTTTTTATCCAATTTTGAATACTATTTTGAGCTGTTGCCTTCATTAGTTTGCTAGATGCAGTTTCTAAAGAAGTTTTGATTTGAATAAAGTCACCTTGATATTCTACTTCAGTAGTTATCTGTTGGCCTTTTGCTAATCCTTTGGAAATTTGAATAACATCATCAATAATATTCTTAAAATAATCTGCTATAGTATAAAATGAATGTTCAATTTCTCCGATTTCATCTCGTCTAATTTGTTTAATCTCATTATGATTTTGCAAACCAGCTATTTGTTTCATATTTCCCATTAGAATATTATTAGCTAAAATAATTAATTTTTGTAATGGATAAGTGATATTACGAGAAATAGTTATGCCTAACACGACACTAATAAGAATACTGATTATAATTAACCATATAGCTATATTATTCATAAATATAACATTATTTTTAACATCGCTAGAACGTTCAAGATTTAATTGTTCTTCAGTTTGGATAAGTTTATCAAATTGGATTCTAATTGCATCTAAAATATTTTTGCCAGTTCCAGCTTGAACCATATTGGTTACATCAGTCATAGTTATTGAATTAGCATCCATTTCTCGCCTAGCAGAAATTTCTAGTTTAGCAGCTTGCTCTATCCATTGTTTGGTCAGAGACTTAATTTGTTCTAACAACGCTAAATCGTTAGTACCAGTTAGATGAGAATTTAAATTGATAATATTAGTGGCTAACTGCTTTCTGCCTGCATGATAAGGTTCAAGGAAATTATCAGCTCCAGTGATAATAAACCCTCGTTCACCAGTTTCTTGGTCAACCATATTTTTAGCAATTTTAATAATTAAAATAATTCCTTCTAAATCATTTCTGGTTCTTAAATTAGTTTCCAACTGTGCTAATATCCCACGTAAATTGTCCAGAATATTTTTACCTATTCCAGCTTGTATAATTTCTTGTAATTTTTTTGCAGTTACAGTAGCTTTATTAACTTCACGTCGTTTAGAAATTTCTGGATAAGCAGCTTGTTCCAGCCAATCATTATGTAATTGAATTATTTTATTAAATACTTCAATTTGTGATTGATTATCACCAACCAACTTTTTTTCTGTTGCGAGTAAAGAATTAAACTCTATAATTCCAGCATTAAATGGTTCTAAAAATTCTTCTTTACCAGTGATTAAAAAACCACGTTCACCAGTTTCCATATCAACGATTAATTTTGCTAATTTATGAGCATTGGATAATATCGGTTGATCATGTTCTACTAAAAGGATAAAACCATCTTTTAAATGTTCTAAACTAAGTAGCAAGGTCGTTCCCATAGCAATCATTAAGATTAGGATGGTTGCAAAACCAAGACTTATTTTTGTACCTACTTTGAAATTATTAAAAATATTCATATCTTAATTAAAATTATTTTAAATGATTTATAACATATATTTAGTGTTATATAGTAATATTTCTATATTTTAATAGTATTTTATAATTTTTGTAAAGGTTAGATGCTAGTATTTTTATAATTTTATTAGGAAAAGTAATGGTTTAAAGCATTCTGAACAATATAAGGAAAATATGATATACTGATATAAAAAAGTATATAGGAATTTATATAATGAATGATTTAGCCATAAAAAGTTTTCAAATTAAAAATTTTAAAGCTATTCAAGATAGTAATATTGTTGAACTTGTACCATTAACTGTTTTCATTGGTAATAATGGTTCAGGAAAGAGTAGTTTTATTGAAGGTTTAGAAACTTATAAAACAATTATTAAGCAAGGTTTAGATGCTGCTATGAGTAAATGGCGTGGATTTGAACATTTGCGTAATAAAATTAATCCACATGAGCTAGAAACCTCTGAGGATGGAACTTATGAATCTAATCCAATGGCATTTGAATTGTGTAGACAAATGAATGGTTCTCAGTTTTGTGCAAATATGGCAATAACACTTGATAAAGAAAAAGAACTTTTAATTCAAAATGAAAAACTAGCTTTCAGCAATATATTAATGGTTGAACGTAAAGCAAATAACGCATTTTACTTTCCAGAAGTAGATTCTTTTGATTTTTCTGCTCCAGCTAGTAATGAGTTTTCCATATTATCTAAAGCTAATTCAGCGTTATGGGCTGCTTTATCCAGGTATATTAGAAGCATGGGTGAATCTTTTTCTACAACTATGTTAATGCGATGGTTGGACGATGTTAATAAAAATAAACAATTTTGGGATAGTTTTGACTGGCAATTTATATCTTTAAATCCTGATAATATGTTAGCACCAACTGGCCAAAAACGAGTTAGCAGAGAAGTACAATTAAATAAAGATGGTTCTAATATTGCCAAATATTTGTTGAGTATTCGTAAATTAAATCCAGCAGTATTTAGTGGAATTTTAGAAACATTACAACGTATATTACCATATGCCCAAAATTTACAAGTTGTACTAAGCACAGAATTAGAACGCAATGTTTACATAGAATTAACAGAAGGAGAATGTAAAATTGCCGATTGGCTATTATCAACTGGTACTTTACGAATCGTAGCATTATTAGCATTATTACGACATCCTAATCCTCCGCCACTAATTGTAATTGAAGAGATTGAAAATGGTTTAGACCCTCGTACTATTCGTTTAATGGTAGAGGAAATTTGTAAAATTGTAGAAGCTGGTAAAACTCAAATTATTTTGACCACTCATTCTCCTTATTTTTTAGACTTATTACAACCAGAACAAGTTGTATTAGTGGAAAGAGATTCAAGTGGACAACCAACTTTCAATAAAGTAGATGAACATAGTAAATTGGAAAGCTGGGCTAAACATTTTATGCCAGTGAATAGGTATTAGACATCTTTCCTAAATAAAGGTATATAAATGTAGGATGCAGAATGAATTGCATCAATCGTGTATCTAATGTGACTCGAAAGATGTAATTCGTAAACTCATTACATCCTACATAAAATCTGTAATTAATTGTATAGATTGGTAAATTTCACGTAGTTAATACAATCATAGCTATTTTCATTATTTAGGAATGATGTCTAAATCAATTCTTTAATTTAGCTCGCACCTGTTCTAAATCAGCTTGAGTATCAACAGAAATTACATCATGCTCTGTAATAAAAGTATAGATGTTTTTTCCAGCTTGCAGAAATCTTAGTTGTTCCAATTTTTCAGCTTGTTCTAATGAACTGTGTGGCAGCGTAGCATATTGTTCCAGTGTCTTTCTTCGATATCCATAAATGCCAACATGTCCAAAAAAGTTATTTTGTTTAACCCACTCGTCATTATCAATATCACGCACATAAGGAATTGGATTACGAGAAAAATATAGAGCATAACCATCATGCCGTCTAACTATTTTTACTAAATTAGGATCAAACAATTTACTAGTAGTTGTAATCGGATAAGCTGGAGTAACAATATCTGGCAATGGATTAATCTTAGCAAATACTTCAATTAACTGGTTTATTATCTCTGGTTCTATCAAAGGCTGATCGGCTTGTACATTGATAATAATATCAGCATCCAAGTTATCTAAAATAGCAACTATCCTTTCAGTCCCAGAAGCACAAGCAGATTCTGTCATCCATGCTTTACCACCCCAGCTTTTTACTTGAGTAACAATTTCTTCAGTATCAGTTACAACATGTACCTCGCTTACCTTGACAACTTGCAAACAACGATTATAAACATGCCATAACATCGGTTTACCAGCAATATCAGCTAAAACTTTATTAGCTAAACGAGAAGAATTTAAGCGAGCTGGAATCACAATAATAGTTTTTAAATTATCCATTCTTAAAATATAATTAGTTATTGAAGTTTGTAAAATGGTACGTACAAGACGAGCTGGAAAATCCCTTTCAACTAAATTGTTATAGTTCCTTGTTATGTTTGACAACCTTGTGACTGTCGCATAATATTACCATCAAATAATCTGCATACAAATCTAATTGCTCTTTATTCATCATTATATTATAATCTATTTTTACTTTTAAATTATGAATTCTTAATTAAATTAGATAATTATTTATTCGATTAAGAAATACTACAGCTCAATAATTTTTATTCCATCAATCTTCATCGATAAATATTAATCTCAACAAGTTTAAAACATGCAACTAATTTCATGAACTTTATAAAAAGTTTGTAGCTTAATAATAAACAAATAACTATAAAAGGTACAAGATTATGCCCCATTATACAACTGAAAATATTTGTAATATTGCTTTAGTAGGTCAAACTAATGCTGGTAAAACTACTCTAACTGAAGCGTTATTGTTCCAAGCTGGTACAATTAAAAATGCTGGTAAAGTTGACACTGGTAATACTGTGTGTGATTTTGATCCGTTGGAAAAAGAGCATAAACATTCACTTAGTGCTGCGATAGTTAGTCTTGATCATCAAGGTAAACATATAAATATCATTGATACTCCAGGGTATCCAGATTTTATGGGGCAATCTTTAAGCATATTTCCGGCAGTTGAAACCGTATCTGTGGTCATTAATGCAGTGACTGGCATCGAAATGTTGACTAGTAGAATGTTAGAAAGAGCTGCGGAACGTAAGCAATGTCGCATGATTATTATCAATAAGATCGATGCTGAAAATATAGATTTGGCAACATTAATAGAGAATATTAAAGAGAATTTTGGCAGTGAATGTCTACCGTTAAATTTACCAACTGCCAATGGCAAACAAGTAGTTGATTGTTTCTTTAATCCCACTGGAGAATCAGATTTAGGTTCGGTTGCAGATGCTCATATTAAAATCATTGACCAAGTAGTAGAAGTTGATGAAAAATTGATGGAAACATATTTAGAACAAGGCGATGAATTATCACCAGAACAACTACATGAACCATTTGAAAAAGCTCTCCGAGAAGGTCATTTAATCCCAATTTGTTTTGTTTCTGCTGAAACTGGAGCTGGAATTCCTGAACTATTAGAAATAATTACCCGTTTAATGCCAAATCCATTAGAAGGTAATCCACCTCCATTTTTACAAGGTGAAACTGAAATTGCAGTTAATACCACTCCTGATCCAAATAAAGATGTGATAGCTCATGTATTTAAAGTGACAGCCGATCCATTTGTAGGCAAATTAGCCATGTTTAGGATTCATCAAGGTACGGTTAATAAAGACAGTCAGTTATATATCGGTGATGCTCGTAAACCATTTAAAATCGCTCATTTATTAAAAATTCAGGGCAAACAACATAATGAGATTAGTAAAGGTATACCAGGTGATATTTGTGCAGTAGCTAAAGTTGAAGATATGCACTTTGATGCGGTATTGCATGATGCCCATGAAGAACATTTGCATTTGAAAACTTTAGAATTTCCAGAGCCAATGTATGGTTTAGCGGTTGAAACTAAACGGCAAGGAGATGAACAGAAAGTAGGACTTACCTTAAATAAGTTAGTTGCAGAAGACCCTTGTTTATTTTTAAAACATGATTCTATTTTGAATCAAACTGTATTATATGGATTGGGCGAACTGCATTTGCGAGTAATGTTAGAACGGATGAGCAAGCAATATAATATTGAAGTTGATACTAAGTCACCTAAAATCCCTTACCGAGAAACAATTAGTAAATCTGCTAAAGGTCATTATCGACATAAAAAACAAAGTGGTGGAGCTGGTCAATTTGGTGAGGTATTCTTAAAAATTGAACCATTGGAACGAGAGGCTGGATTTGAATTTGTGAATGCAATTACAGGTGGAGTTATCCCAACGGCATATATCCCAGCAGTGGAGAAAGGTGTACGGCAAGTATTAGAAAGTGGAGCAATTGCTGGTTACCCGATGCAAGATGTTAAAGTTACTGTTTATGATGGTAAATATCATCCGGTTGATTCCAAAGAAATTGCTTTCGTTGCGGCTGGTAAAAAAGCATTTTTAGATGCGATTAATAAAGCTAAACCTTTAGTGTTAGAACCAATTGTAAAAGCTGATATTACTACTCCAGATGAATTTATGGGAACGATAAATGGGGATTTAGCAAGTAAACGTGGTCGAATTCATGGTAGTGATATGCGGCCACCAAATTTAGTATGCGTACAAGCCGAGATTCCATTAAGCGAGCTGAGTAATTATCCAACTGAACTTAAATCAGCTACTGGTGGGCAAGGTTTTTATACGATGGAATTTAGCCATTATGAACCAGTTCCAGCCAATATTCAACAACAACTAAAAACCGCATTTAAACCGGTTGAATCTGAATAAATTTTAGGATATCTATGCAATATTTAGTTGTAAATTATCGAGTTTTTACCATTAATTCAGGTTAATTAAAAATTACTATATGTCAATTTTATCAAACTTTGATTTTGCTCAGTTAAGTTCTTCAGATTTTAAAGAAGATAGTGTGCGAGAAGTGTTAATAATGCCCATTTTACAAAAATTAGGTTATGACAATCAACATATTGTACGCAGTAAGACTTTAGAACATCCATTTATAAAAATAGGTTCTAAAAAACGTAAAATTAAATTGATTCCTGATTATTTGCTTAAAGTTGCAGATAATTATGCGTGGGTATTGGATGCCAAAGCACCAACTGAAGAAATTAAGACTGGTGAACATATCGAACAGGTTTACTCTTATGCTATTCATCCTGAAGTACGAACCAAATATTTTGCTTTATGTAATGGTTATGAATTTGTCGTATTTAGACCAGATACCGAAAATCCGGTTTTATCTTTTCATCTTGCCGAAATTCAATATCACTGGGAAACCTTGCAAAATTATCTTGCACCAAATGCCTTTCAAAGTGGAAAATATTTTGTTTATGAAACAACAAATCGTGCTAAAAGTTTTCCAGTTAAAGAAACTGATTTTGATTATTTGGAGCGTCCATTATTAGACGAATTACCAGTTAGAAAACGGGCTGCTAAACGACATTTTGGTGTACATGGTTATTTTACTAAACAAGCTTGGAACGTGGTACAAGAATATATTCGTCATTTCAGTCGTCCCGATGATTTAGTGCTTGATCCTTATGGTGGTAGTGGTGTAACTGCAATTGAAGCGATGATGACTGACCGCCGTGCAATTCATATTGATTTAAATCCAATGTCATTTTTTTTGGTAGATAGTTTAGCGACTCCAGTCAATTTAGATAAATTAGGCCAAGCTTTTGAAAAAATTAAAAATCAATTTGAAAAAACATGTCCAACTACAGATGAGGAAATTTTACAAGCTTTAGAAAAATATCCTTATCCTACTGGATTAGTTTTACCAAAAAATTCAGATGTAGATACCATTGAACAATTATTTAGTTCTAAACAAAAGGCTCAATTAGCTTTTCTTAAACATCTTATTTTAAAGCAAAAGATGAAAATATTAGGAAATCTTTGTTATTAGCATTTTCTTCCACTCTTAACAAAATTAATTTAACTTATCATCATTCTAGTTACGCAAGTAAAAATGCTGGAGATAGTGCTCCTATGCGTTATTATCGCTATCGTTTAGCACCAAAACCAGTTGAATTAGAAATTTTAGCAACGTATCAAGGTAAATTTAAAAAAATTATCCAAGCTAAACTTGAAATACAATCTAAAATAAATCCCCAAACAATTGATCGTTTACAAGTCATTAAAGGTACAGCAACCGATTTAAGTTTCCTTAAAAATCAAAGTATTGATTATATTTATACCGATCCGCCTTATGGTAAAAAAATTCCCTATTTAGATTTATCAACTATGTGGAATGGTTGGTTAGATTTGCCGGTTACTGAAGAAGATTATGCTTTAGAAGCAATTGAAGGTGGTGAACATGATAAAACTAAAACTGAATATAACACTTTGATTGCTAAATCTATTGAGGAAATGTATCGAGTATTAAAATTTGACCGTTGGATGAGTTTTGTATTTGCTCATAAAGACCCTGAATTTTGGCATTTAATTATTGATACCGCAGAACGTTGTGGTTTTGAATATGCAGGTGCTGTCAAACAAGCTAATGGACAAACCAGTTTTAAAAAACGGCAAAATCCATTTACTGTATTGTCTGGCCAATTAATCATTAATTTCAAAAAAATCCGTCAACCCAAAGCAATTTTGAAAGCTAATCTAGGAATGAATATTGGTGAGATAATTATGCAAACCATTGAAGGAGTAATTGCTAAACATAATGGAGCAAAATTAGAACAGATTAATAATGAGCTAATTATCAAAGGTTTAGAATTAGGATTTTTAGATTTACTGAAAAAAGAATACAGTGATTTAACTCCTCTTTTAATGGAAACTTTTGATTATAATGATGAATCAGAAAAGTTTACAATTAGGAAAGATACTAAATTCAAGACTTCTATTGATGAACGTTTACGGATTAGATATTACTTGATTTCTTTACTACGTCGTTCTGAATTAGAAAAAAATTATCCAACCTTTGATGAAATAGTATTACATATTATGCCTTTATTAAAGAATGGAACTACTCCAGAAAATCAAACTATTTTAAATGTGTTGGAAGACATCGCAATAAGAATAGAAAAAGATAATTGGAAACTACAAAGTGAAGGTCAAGGAGAATTACATTTTTAATACTTGATTTAACGTAACTATCTACCATACGAAGAAAGAACAGTATATCCTAAAAAAGAGATAAATGATAGACTAAAAAGATGAAAGAATTACCAAACTACATAGAATCTCTAAAAGCACTGATATTGAAACTATTAAAGGAGAATAAACTAACTAATAAAGGCAGAAAATGCCAAGTTACAACGATTGGAAGAAATCTATTTAATCGACTGCTGAAATATGAAATACTTTGCTTTAGATCCTGATGTCCCGTTTACTAAGAATTCCTACCCAAACGGGATTTACGAGGAGCGAAGATTAAACAGTTAGTGGTTGTTTCTGTACTTCAAAGTCACACCTACGCACGTCTGCAAGTCGTCGTATTAACTGCTCGAAAACAAGGTTATAATGTTACGTGATTTATTTTTACATTCTACTATCTCTACATAGAAATGGTAGGTAATTACTTAATTGTCAGAATCAAGATTCACCAAATTAAAAAATTTTCAGGATGAGATTGTTATTAAGTTTTATCTGGTAAATCCTGATTCAGACAACCAAAAAATTGTAATTACACTATACAATAAGTATTACCTTCCATTTTTACTTCCATTCAACTATAATAACCCTTCTATCATACCAAATTAATAATAAACTATGCGACGCTTCCTAAAATACTCATTATAAGTTAACAATAATATATGAAGAATATTATTATAATCATTTTGTAACTACCAACCAATAACTATATAGTGGAAGGTGTTGAGAATAAATTCTGCAAAGAAGTAAAAACATTATGACCTTGTTTTCGAACAGAAAGAATAACGGCTTGCAGACGAGCGTAGGTATGACTCCCAGATAGAGTACGGAAACATCCACTAACTGTTTAACCTTAGCCCGTTCAG
>JASFYV010000195.1:0-11997 GCA_045046925.1 Candidatus Marithrix sp.
GTTACATTTCTTATACTAAAAACATGGCATTATAACAAATTTATAACTTATTGATAAATATTTAAAATAGTTGGCATGGGTATGGTAGGTAGTTACGAATATTTTTACTAATTTTAGGAAAATTACCTTGTTCAAGAGCTAAATTAATTTCGGTAATTAGTTCAGCAGAATGAACTAGGAAATTATCTACCAAGGAATTTAAAAATTCAGGACTACGCTTTGCAGTCGCTATTTTTATTTTTTCAATAATATTTAAGTCTAATATTTCTGACATAATTAAATATCAATTTCACTATTGATTTCACGAGCAGCAGCTAATAATGCCAAACGTGCAATTACTCCATAAGCATAAAAACGATTAAGATAAGAATTTGGAGCTTGGCGATTGTCTGGAGTTATGCAAGAGTTAATACAAGCTAATGGCTCAAATTGCATACCAGGAGCGTTTAAATTTTCATTGATCCCACGTTTAGTATGGATTCGGTAAAAACCTCCCACAACAAAATGATCTATCGTATAAATAACTGGTTCAGCCACTGCATTATCATTGCCCCAAGTTTCAAATGTGTAAACACCTTCTTGTAGAATGACTTGACTAATAGGTTTACCGTCTTTAGTCTTCGACATACGAGTACGTTGTTTACGATTTAATGACATTATTTCATCAGTACTATGAACTGTCATAACTCCCATACCATAACTTCCAGCATCGGCTTTAATTATCACAAAGGGTTGATAAGGTACATTATACTCATTATATTTACGTTGAATATTGTTCAGTATAGCATCAACATTATCAGCTAAACATTCATAACCTTCATTTTTCATAAAATTGAGCTTACCGCAATTTCTAAATAAAGGATCAATTAACCATGGATCAATTTCAATTTGTTTAGCAAACTCATTAGCAACTTGACGATAATGGGTAAAATGGTCCGATTTTAAACGGGTTGCCCAACCTGATTGTAATGGTGGAATTATAGTTTGATGAATATTTTCAAAAATAGGAGGATGACCTAACGACATGTCATTATTCAATAATATTATACATGGCACGAATCCTTCAACGCTTATGCAATGATTTTTTTTAATTAATGGTTCTAAAACTAATTTAGTAGATGGCAATTCTAAAGTGAGAGGTTCATGTAAATCTGGCAATAATGAACCAATTCGTACTTGATAACCAGCTTGTTGTAAAATATCTCGTAAAGTTACTAAACTCTCTAAATAATATATATTACGAGTGTGATTTTCTGCTATCAATAATATTTTATAAGCAGTTTCTTTTAAACGTTCAATTGCAGATTGTACAGCTTGTACACATAATGGAATAGTGGATGGATTTAAATTGTTGAACCCAGCTGGAAATAAATTGGTATCGATTGGGGCTAATTTAAAACCAGCATTACGCAAATCTACTGAAGCATAAAATGGAATTTGGATATTTTGCCATTGGTTGCGTAACCAATATTCAATTTCAGATTGCTTACTGAGTAAATGTTTTTCTAAATGCTCTAATGGTTCATGTAGGTTTGTGTTAAGATGTGGAGCAAGTTCTTGATCAAAAATCATGTAGTTAATTTGTTGTGAGTAAATACATATTGTACAATTAGAATATAAAATAGCAAATAATATTAAAATGCTAAAGCTATGATATATTCTCTATTTAAAATATATTCAACGATTTATAGATATGTATTTATAGTGGAAATGTATAATTTAGATTAATTCTTAATAAATAATTATTTGATATTTGACTAAGTCAACATATTGATATACTAATGCTTTTCTATACTAATGCTTTTTATATTAAAACTTGCTTAACCTTGATAACTTTAAGTTTACTTTGTTTAGGAAAAACTGAATGTTATAGTTATTTTAAGTATATTATTTATCTATAAAGAATTGCTATTTTCAACATTAAAGTGATAAACTAGTAACTTAAAAGATTGATATAAAGTTTTAGTTTTACAGCAATTCATACTAGATTTTAAAATATTAATTTTTAGGTATTTTATAAATTATGATGAAAATATACAATTAATTATTTGAATTAAACAAAATCAATCAAAGTTATTTTAATACAAAGCCATAAAGGTTTTAATACAAAAATTAATTAAATCACGGTTTAGCTTGAATAACCGGATATTCAAAACAGAATTTAGATTATGAGCGACATTAATTTAAAAAATATTAAAGTTGTTGTTATCGATGATAGTAAAACAATTCGGCGTACTGCTGAAACATTGTTGAAAAAAGCTGGTTGTCAAGTAATCACAGCAACTGATGGATTTGAGTCTTTATCCAAAGTAATGGAAGCAAAACCAGATATTATCTTCGTTGATATTATGATGCCACGACTTGATGGCTATCAAACCTGTGCATTAATTAAAAATAATCCTAGTTTTAAAAAAATTCCTATAGTGATGTTATCAAGTAAAGATGGTTTATTTGAACGTGCTAGAGGCAGAATCGTAGGAGCAGAATATTATATGACTAAGCCTTTTACTAGAGAAGAATTATTAAATACCATTAAAACTTATGTAGTAGAAAATAAGACTACAGGTTAACTATAAATCGTTTTTAGAGTATATATATATGACCCATATATTAATAGTAGATGATTCACCAAAAGATGCCAATGAAGTTAAAGATATTTTAGAAAAAGAAGGCTATCAAACTTCATCTGCTTCTAATGGTGAAGAAGGTGTTCAAAAAGCTATAGAAATTAAACCTGACATTGTATTGATGGATGTTGTGATGCCAGGTTTAAATGGTTTTCAAGCCACTCGCAAGATTACTAAGAATCCAGAAACTAAATTTATTAAGGTTATCATAGTTTCTTCCAAAAATATGGATAGTGATAAAGCATGGGCTGAAATGCAAGGGGCTAGTGATTTTTTAGTAAAACCAGTTTCATCAGAACAACTGCTGAGTTCTATTAAAAAAGCATTATGACAACCTCACCTTACAAATGGTTACAAGACCTTGAGCGACGAGTCAAACAACGTGCTAAAGGGTTACCACATCAAATTGAGATCGAACAGATTTGGCGAGGAATTGCATTTCGATTAGGAAAAATCTATTTAGTTTCACCTTTGGATGAAATATCAGAAATTATTCCCTATACTCATAATTTAGCCAAAGTTCCAGGAGCTAAATCATGGGTTAAAGGTCTAGCTAATATAAGAGGATTGTTATTACCGATAATTGATTTAAATTCTTGTCTGGAAGGTGAATCTATTACGGTAAGTAATCGTTCCCGCATGTTGATTATTAACCAATCTGGTATTTCAGCCGGGCTATTAGTTGATGAAGTAATTGGTATAAAACATTTTTCAGAACATCTTTTAGACTTAGATACTCCATGTAAAGATGTTTTAGTAGCATCTTTTGCTAAAGGATTATTCATTCATGAAAAAATAACTTGGACAATATTTGATATGCACAAATTAACTAGTAATAATTTATTTCTTGACGCAGCTTTATAAAATTATATTTATAAATTAACTAATTTTAAAATTAACGGTAGCTAATATGAATCTATCTTTTAAATCTTTAGGTAATAAAAATACATGGCTTATTGCCTTTATAATTGTATTGCTGTTATCATTTATTTCACTTATCAGTGTCTTTACTTTATTAGTTAAATACGATAAATATGATGAGGAATATTCAGGTTATGTAACTAAATTACGTTTACTTTCTCAGCAAATTACCCAACAGGCAACCCAATCTGCAACTGGGGATGAAACTGGTTTCAGAAATATTATTAAATCTCAGAATGAGTATAATGACCTGTTAAATAAATTAATTGATGGTAATCCAGATTCAGGAATGCCAGGCACACCTCAACAAGCCTTATTAACCTTAGATTCTTTAATTAATTTATGGAAAAAAGCTGAAACTAATACTCAAACTAGTATCCAAAATTTATTAGATACTAAAGAATCTATAATTCGTCTCTATTCTGACTTAACAAATTTACGAGATATGACTGTAGATTTAGTTGAAAAGACCGAAGCTCTTATTGGAGCTATGATTAATGGGGGAGCAACTCAAATCCAAATAAGCTTAGCTACTAGAGAGTTAATGTGGCTAGAACGAATTTCTGATAAAATTAGATTATCATTTCTCAATCATTCCGATGATTTAGCAGCAGCATCTCAATTAGATGATGCTATTTTAAAATTTGGAGATATTTTGTCAATTTTGATGGATGGTAGTGAAGAAGATATGGATACAATTATACCACCAGTATCAAACTTAGCAGCACGTCAAGTAATTGAAGAATTATATGATTTATTTAATGAACGAATTGAAAAAATTGATTTTTTCCTAGAAAAATCTGAAGAATTATATAAAGCTAAAGATGCATTACAAAATATAATGGAACTTAATCCAAAAATTTTGAGTGTTATTGAGAATTTACAAAAAGATTATCTAAAAGCAACCAAAGAACGTATGATATCCCCAAAATTGAGCTATATTTTGGCATTTTTTGTGCTTATTTTATTAGTAGTTATTGGTTATTTAATTATTAGGATGAATAAAGCCAGTTCTTTAGAAACTAGTTTACGATTAAAAAATACTCAAAATGAACAAAAACGTAACCAAGAAGCAATTTTACGTTTGTTGACTGAAATTTCTGACTTAGCTGACGGAGATTTGACAGTAAATGTCACTGTTACAGAAGATTTTACTGGTGCTATTGCTGATGCGATTAACTTCTCGATAGAGTCATTACGGGATTTAGTTATTAGTATTAATAAAGTTGCTGTCCAAGTTTCCAGTTCTGCTCAAGAAACTAGAACAACAGCTGGTCAACTTACTCAAGCCAGTGAGCGACAAGCTCAACAAATTGCTAAAGCTGGGCAAGCTATTATTGGTATGGCTAATTCAGTTAAAAAAGTATCAGCAAATGCCGTTGAATCTACTGATGTAGCCAAGAAATCAGTGGACATTGCTAGTAAAGGAGCTAAAGCTGTACGAGATACTATAGCAGGAATGGATTCCATTCGAGAACAAATTCAAGAAACATCTAAGCGGATTAAACGTTTAGGTGAGAGTTCGCAAGAGATTGGAGATATTGTAGGTTTAATTGATGATATTGCTGATCAAACTAATATTTTGGCTTTGAATGCAGCAATTCAAGCGGCTATGGCTGGTGAAGCTGGACGTGGTTTTGCGGTTGTTGCTGATGAAATTCAACGTTTGGCGGAACGTTCTAGTAATGCCACGAAACAGATTGATGCATTAGTAAAAACTATTCAAGGAGATACCAATGAAGCAGTGAACTCGATGGAACATAGTACTGCTGGAGTAGTTTCTGGAGCATCCTTAGCTGAAAATGCTGGTGAGGCATTGACCGAAATTGAACAAGTATCAGTCCAATTGGCTGATCAGATTGAGAATATTTCCCAAACTTCACGCACTCAAGCGGCAGTAGCTTCTAATATTTCTGGTACTATGACAATCATTCAAGATATTACTACTCAAACATCTAATGGTACTAATGAAACCGCTGCCTCTATTGAGCGATTATCAACCCTTGCTAATGAATTAAAAACTTCTGTATCCGGATTTAATTTACCAGATACTGCTAAACAAGAAATTGAAGCAATGAGTGGTTCAGTTTAAAGCAATTCTTTAATTATGAATACTTAATGCTTAATTAAAATACTAAAACCAATTCTTAATTATATATTCTTAATGTTAAAGCTAGAATCTTAAAATATCTTTCATTAAGAATTAAGAATTAAGGATTAAGAATTAAATAAAATATTATGAAGTATTCGGCCCTTACGTGGGTAAAAATAACCATTGATGAAAGTTTGAAACAAACGCGGCAGGCTTTGGAACAGTTCGTAGAATATCCTAGCGATACTGCTCCATTGCAACAATGTGTAACGTGGCTACATGAAATTTATGGAGCCCTTAAGGTCTTAGAATTACAAACAGCAGCATTATTAGTTCAAGATATTGAATTAACAATTAAAACTATATTGGCTGGTAAGATCGAAAATAATGAAGCAACTTATGATATTTTAATGAGAGCTTTAATTCAATTGCCTAACTATTTAGATCATTTAGCAATTGTACAACGTGATATTCCTTTGGCATTATTACCATTATTAAATAACTTGCGAGCTTTACGAAAACAAAAACCATTAACGGCTAATAGTTTATTTACACCAGACTTATCAGTTACTGTTACCAGTTTTAAACCGATAAAACTAACTGATGATAAGCTGAAAAAATATATGCAGCAAATGCGAGTTGCTTATCAAAAAGGTTTAGCTGTATTATTTAAAAATCCTAAGCAACCGGTTGAAGGATTAAAATTTCTTTATACAGTGATGCAACGTTTACAGCAAGCTACTGGAACTGCTCAAATTACTAAAGTTTGGTGGGTAGCAGAAGGAATTATCGAAGCATTATTGCAGAAAGGATTGGCTCTTAATAAACCAATACTTAGTCTATTAAAACAAATAGATGCTTCAATAAATCAGGTGATGACTCATGGTAATGCAGCGTTAAAAATCGCCCCACCAAAAGTATTATTGAATAACTTATTATTTTTTGTGGCTCAAGCTCGTTCCAAAGGCAAGCAAACAATAGCTATTAAAACTACATTTCAATTAAATGATTATTTGCCATCGGAAGCATCTTTAGCAGCTGCAAGATTAATGTTCGCTGGGCCTGATATTGAATTGATGAAAATAGTGGTAACTTTATTAAAAGATGACTTTGCTAGAGTAGAAGAAACTTTAGATATATTTAATCGGGCTGACAATCCTTCTATTTCAGAATTATCTCCATTAGTAGATTTACTACGAGATATGGCTAATACTTTAGGTTTACTTGGCTTATTGGTTCAACGTAAGTCTATGTTAACACAAGCAATGCTATTTTTAGACATTACTGAAGGTCGTAAACCTCTTAAAATGCCGACTTTGTTAAAAATTGCTAATGCGTTACTAAAAATTAGTGCTGCTGTGGATATTTTATCGGTACAAGGTGTACATGCAAAGCAACGTCTACAACAAAGTCCAGATACTGAATTTTCTGAAACTCCACAGTTTGGAATTGTGTTAGGAGTAGCTGTTGATGAAGCTAAAACTGAGTTAGCCCAAGTTATTCAACCGATAGTTAACTTTATTGATACTGGAACTCAAGATGATAGTTTGCTAGAAGTTCCAGGTCGTTTAAAACAAGTGGAAGGTTTTTTAGCTGTTGCATCTCATGATCGGGCTGCTAAATTGCTTAGACAATGCAATGATTATATAGGACGGGTATTTATTAAAGAAGCCACTGTGCCATCAGAAGATAAGCTAAAATCTTTAGCAGATGTGTTAATTGGGATTGAGTTATATTTGGATACTTTAGCTGGTAATCCTATGGATACAGAAGATATTTTAGAAGGAACTAAGAAACGATTATTGCTTCTTGGCTAAGATTAATAGACATCTTACATGAAGTAGAGACAAGGCATGCCTTGTCTCTACGTTATAATATACGATAATTTATGCTACAACCATACATGATTATATGGTTTTCGTTATTTAGGAAAGATGTTTAATAATTCCAAAGCTAATAATTTTGTAAACTATTATATTTTTAAACATAAAGTTTTACTCTTCTAATTCAACTTCTTCAGCCGTAGCAGATATAAGTTTACCTTTATTAAAATGAAGTTCTTGCAGAAGATAAGGATTTTCTTCAAATTCTAATTTTTTTAAACTGCCATTGGCTGAGACTAAAAAACCTTTGCCAGTACGTTTACCATTTTTAAACTGACCTTCATAGCGATCGCCACCACTGGATATATAAATTCCTCTACCAGTACGTTTACCATCTAAAAAATCGCCACCATATAATTCGCCATCAATCCATTTCAAAGTTCCCTTTCCATGGCGTAAACCAGAGTTAAAATCACCTTGATAACGATCCCCACTCATCCAAATATATAACCCTTCACCAGTACGTCGATCATTCAAATATTCACCAATATACTTATCACCATTTTTCCATTTATAGATACCAACTCCATGTCTTTTACCATTTACAAAATCTCCAAAATAATAATCTCCATTAGCCCAAGCATAGGTTCCATTACCAGTACGTTCACCATTAATATATTCACCATCATAAGAATCGCCATTTGGCCAAATTACTTCTACTTTGCCAATAAGATCAATCGTAGATTTATTATTAGTAATCGTTATTTCAGGATCAATATCTGGAGTATCTATTTGAGTAGGAATTGAAGGTTGTTTAAACTTTGCACTGGTAATTACTGATGCTAACATAGCTTCAGATTGAATATCTGTAGAATTATTATCAAATTCAACTAATTTATTGGTTTCATAGTTTTTAATTTTTTTGAATTCAATCTGAGTATCTTCTTCGATATTTTCAATATTTTCAGAATCCATATCAATCAATTCTTCATTATTGTTATCCATTTCAGCTAATATAGAATCATCGTTTTCTTCATAAATTTCATCTAATGTGGAAGTATCCTCTTCAACATTTTCAAAACCATCATCAATTTTCTTTTCTGAGTCGTCTACTAATTCATCATAATCAGTTTGCAATTCTTCTTCCAAATTATCTGTTAGTTCATCATCAGAATCATCATATTGCTCTTCGGCAAAATTATTTTGGCCAATATTATTAGCAACTATTTTTAATTCATATTTTTCGGCATTATCTTTTGAAGTTGGACGATCTGGTGCTGGTTTACCTCTAGTATTTGCATCTATTTTAATTTTAGGAATTTTAATGGTATAACTTAAAGTTGTTAATTTGCCTTCATCACGTTTTCCATCGGCAAAATCACCTTTAAAACGTTCACCATTAGTCCAAAAATAGCTACCTTCACCATCTCGTTTATTATCTACATATTCTCCCTTATAATACTCATCATTAGACCAAATATATATTCCACTACCATCACGTTTTCCTTCAAAAAATTCTCCTTTATAGCGATCTCCATTTGCCCAGATATAAATTCCGTCACCATTACGTTTCCGACCTTCATAATCACCATAATAACTATCACCATTAGCGAATCTGACATACTTTTTTTCGACTTGTATATCATCGTCAGCATATAACTGTGTTACTAAGGGAAAAATAAATATTAATAACCAATACTTAGACTTAATCATAAAAATAACCTATTTAATATTATTCTACGTACCAATTCTTGGTAGTTGGCACATGGTGATATAAAATTAGTAATATCCACTAATAATTTATAGATGTTTGGGAGTTAATAGACTTCTTTCCTAAATAAATAAGACATATGCGGTTGTAATAACGGCATGAAACCGACCACAGTTAATTACCATACTTTATGTAGGATGTAATGAGTTTACGAATTACATCTTGATGCAATTCATACTGCATCCTACATTTATATAACTTTATTTAGGAAAGATGTCCAATATATAATTAATTGTGAATGGTTAACTGTGAATTATGAATTGTTAATGAAAACCAAAATCATTAGTAATTAACCATTATTCATTCACTAATTCACAATTAAAAATACATTCCCAAACATCTATAACTAACAATTATCTAAGTATCATGATAATTATCTTTTATGTCTTTTAGAGTTCTTTTTGCTACGTTGAGATGGTTTTGGGGTTGAAATATTTGGAGCAATCTTCTCTATATCATTATCTATTAATGGTTTAGCCTCAGCTTTATTAATTAATTTAAGCACAATACCTGCTAAAGGAGGTATAACAACTAACATAGAATAAGGTCGTTCCATCCAAGGTTTATCTTCAGTTTCCAATATCATGGCACCATTCCCTACATTACTACCACCATAACAACCAGCATCAGAATTTAAAACTTCTTCATAAGTTCCTTTGGTAGATACCCCAATTCGATAACTATGCCGTGGTACTGGAGTAAAGTTAACCGCAATTACCATCTCTGCATCATCACTTTTACGCAAATAAACTAATACTGATTGTTCAGCATCATGACAATCAACCCATTCAAAACCTTGCCATTCAAATTCATACTTATATAGAGCTTCAGAATTATGATACAGTTTGTTCAAATCTTTAACTAGCAGTTGTATACCTTTATGGTATTTATACTCCAATACATACCAATCCAAAGTATTTGCACTATTCCACTCAGTACCTTGGCCAAATTCAGTTCCCATAAATAATAATTTTTTACCTGGATGGGTAAACATATAAGTATAAAGCAATCGTAGATTAGCGAATTGTTGCCATTCATCACCTTGCATTTTGGTAAGCATAGAACCTTTACCATGCACAACTTCATCATGAGAAAATGGTAATAAAAAGTTTTCAGTGAAAGCATATAACATACTGAAAGTTAACATGTCTTGATGATATCTACGATGTACTGCTTCTTTGGACATATAACTTAAAGTATCGTTCATCCAACCCATATTCCATTTAAGGCTGAAACCAAGCCCTCCACCGTCTGCTGGTCGAGTAACTTGAGGCCATGAAGTTGATTCCTCAGCCATGATTAATGCTCCAGGATGTTCAGCATGAGCAACTATATTTAACTCACGCATAAACTCTATCGCTTCTAAGTTCTCTCTGCCACCGAATTCATTAGGAATCCATTCTTCTCGTGAATAATCCAAGTAAAGCATTGAAGCGACAGCATCCACTCGTAAGCCATCCAAATGCATTTCTCTTAACCAGTATAACGCACTAGAAAGTAAGAAATTTTTAACTTCATAACGGCTATAATTATAAATTAAAGTTGACCAATCTAAATGTTCACCTTTACGTGGGTCTTCATGCTCGTATAAAGGAGTACCATCAAAACGACCTAATCCATGAGCATCTTTAGGAAAATGAGCTGGTACCCAATCTAAAATTACTCCAATATTATGCTGGTGACAATAGTCAACGAAGTAACGGAAGTCTTCTGGAGTTCCATAACGACTAGTTGGAGCATAATATCCAGTAGTTTGATAACCCCAAGAACCATCAAAAGGATGCTCAGTAATAGGCATTAGTTCAATATGGCTAAAACCTAAATCGGTTACATATTCCACTAATAATTTAGCAATTTCTCGATAATTTAAAAATTCACCTTCTGGGTCACGTTGCCAAGAGCCTAAATGCACTTCATAAATAGACATGGGCGTATGCAACCAGTCCCAATTTTTCCGTTTTTCCATCCATTCTGTATCTTGCCAATCATAGGGAATATTATCTACCACGATAGAAGCAGTATTAGGACGCAGCTCAAAATACTGTCCATAAGGATCGGATTTTAAAAGAATTTCACCTGTTTGACGATTACGAATTTCAAACTTATATAAGGTATTAGGGCCAATATCTGGAATAAATAATTCCCAAATTCCATTACTTCCATGTGATCGCATTGGATGAGAACGTCCATCCCAACGATTAAAATTACCAACTATACTAATTCGTTCTGCATTTGGAGCCCAAACCGCAAATAATATTCCTCCAATCCCATCGGTTTGATGAATATGAGCTCCTAAAAAACGGTAGGCATGCCAATGTTTTCCTTCGCCGAATAAATGCATATCAAAATCAGCTAATTGTGGCAAAAAACTATATGGATCATGAGTAATATGATCACGATGTTCTTTATCTCGCCAAATTAATCGGTAATGTTCTGGTATCTCAGCATTACCTTGCCATTCAAATATATCAGTTCCTTCTACACGTTGCAAAGGCAAATTACCTTCTGCGATAGTGACTGTTTCAGCATAAGGAATATAAACACGTACCGTAGTTTTACCATTAATAGAATGTTTGCCCAACACCGAAAAAGGATCATGGTGACGAGCATCAACAATTTTTTGTAAATCGGTATTAAGTTTTTTGGCTGTCATTATTTTTGTTCCTATGGTAATTAAATTTGGTGTCGTTTTTTATAATTATATAAATAATATGTAAAACATACTATTTATAGCGTTTCCCGTTTGTATAAAGCACATAAACC
>JASFYV010000196.1:0-3708 GCA_045046925.1 Candidatus Marithrix sp.
TTGTTCGTCATTTAATCCTTCGAATTTTCCTGCCATATCTTTTACTCCATAAATTTTTTCTATATTTGTATTATAATATCATTAGTGGGATAGGTTCATAGGTCTTTTGATGTATATTCTTGACAAGAACCTTGTAAATGTATCATGGCTTATGTTTTCATCCAATAAGGCTGATAGCTGCTGTCGCATATCCAAATATTACTGTTAAATAATCTGTATACAGTTCTAAGTGTTCTTTATTCATCTTTCTATTGTAACCTTTACCTTTGCGTAACTTCAGTTAGTAATTTGTGGAACGATAAGTGGTGCAGAAGGATGGGATGGAATAGAGGAATTTGGTAACGAAAAATTAGAATGGTTACAAAAGTTTAGGCCATTTCTGTATGGGCATTTTGACCTTGACACTACTCATAGTAGTCTCGCTAAGAAACAAGGCTATGTGGAGTGATGATTACCGTGCTAAACTCGTATTTGGATTATAATTTTAATGCGGTCGCCCTGATTTGTAGGGGTAATCCCTTTTGGTTACCCTAAATCACTTTGCTTTCTAAACTAGATATTAAAGCTATCAAAGCGGTTTTTTGTGAATTACAAGTTTTTAAAATTGCACAAATTTAAATATTGCTATTATTTATTTTGATTTCTATACCACTTTACGTAGCTTGTGTAAGTGTTATAGTATTTCCTAATTTAGTAAAGTACAACCACTCCTCGCTCCCCTACTAATTTAGGAGAGGATGGGGAGATATACGAACGGGAAATGCTATAATCTACTGACAAGACTCACAACTTTCATCATCTATATTACAAGCTTGCGGCTTAATAAACTGATTATTTACCGTACTTTTAGCAACTCGGGTTGCACCCATTGCCCGCATATAATAAGTTGTTTTCAAACCCTTAGTCCAAGCCAATTTATACAAACTATCTAACTTACGACCAGAAGGTTCTAACATATACAAATTAAGTGACTGAGCCTGATCAATCCACTTTTGCCGCCGAGAAGCAGCCTCTATCAACCATGATGATTCAATCTCAAATGCAGTGGCATACAAATCTTTCAATTCGCCCGGGATACGATCAATCGTTTCAATTCGCCCATCACAATATTTCAAATCATTAACCATCACTTCATCCCAAAGATTCAATTTCTTCAAATCTTTGACTAAATATGGATTAATAATAGTGAATTCGCCGGATAAATTAGATTTAATAAACAAATTTTGATACAAAGGTTCAATGGATTGCGTAACTCCACAAATACTAGAAATAGTAGCAGTAGGAGCTATTGCCATTGTATTGGAATTTCTCATGCCTTTCTTGACTCGTTTCCGTAAGCTATCCCAATCCATAGTTGAATCGGTGTTCATGTCCAAATATCCATCACGTTCTTTAGCTAACATTTTAATACTATCAATCGGCAAAATACCTTGACTCCATAAAGAACCTACAAAGCTAGAATAAGAACCTCGTTCTTGAGCCAAATCAGCCGATGCAGAAATAGCATAATAACTAATAACTTCTTGTGCATAGTCAGCAAATTGAACTGCTTCTTCGCTACCATAAGGTATTCTTAATTTGTACAAAGCATCTTGAAAACCCATAATACCCAGACCAATTGGTCGATGTCGTAAATTAGCAGTGCGTGCCTCTGGAATTGCGTAATAATTAATATTAATTACATTATCCAAAACCCGCATAGCAATACGCACAGTCTTCAGTAATTTATCAATATCCAATTTACCATCTTTTATATGAGCTGGCAGATTAATGGAACTTAAATTACAAACTGCAACTTCTTCATTTACTTTAGTATTTAGAGTTATTTCTGTACATAAATTAGAACTATGTACTACTCCAACATGCTGTTGTGGACTACGAATATTACAAGGGTCTTTAAACGTTATCCAAGGATAACCAGTTTCAAATAACATGGTAAGCATTTTTCGCCATAATTCTACTACTGAAACTTGTTTCCAATTTTTAATTTTGCCTTGTTGGGCGGCTAATTCATACTGTTCATATGCTTGATTAAATTCTTTACCATATAACTCATGTAAATCAGTTACTTCATTTGGAGAAAATAAAGTCCATTGGCCATTTTCATGTACTCGTTGCATAAATAAATCAGGTATCCAATTCGATATGCTCATATCATGAGTACGTCGTCTGTCATCACCAGTATTTTTGCGGAGTTCTAAAAATTCCTCAATATCAATATGCCAAGTTTCTAAATAAGCACAGCCAGAACCACGCCTTTTACCAGATTGATTGCACGCTACCAAAGTATCGTTAAAAACTTTTAAAAATGGTACTACTCCTTGCGATTGCCCATTAGTAGTTTTAATACTAGAACCCATGCCACGCACTGGAGTCCAATCATTACCTAAACCACCAGCAAATTTAGATAGCAAGGCGTTATCCTTGATTGCTAAAAAAATACCCTCTAAATCATCAGGAATTGTTGATAAAAAACAACTAGACAACTGTGGTCGCAAAGTTCCAGCATTAAATAATGTCGGAGTACTGGTCATAAAATCAAAGGTAGATAATGAGTTATAAAATTCTATCGCTCTCTCTTCTCGATTATCTTCATTAATAGATAATCCCATAGCAACCCGCATAAAAAATGTTTGAGGCAATTCAAATCTAACATCATTCCATTTCAGCAGATAACGATCATACAAAGTTTGCATACCCAAATAGGCAAATTTTAAGTCCCGTTCAACAACTATCGCTTTACCTAATTTATCTAAATCAAATTTAGCTAATTCAGGGTCTAATAATTCACGCTTAATTCCATATTGTAAATACACTTTAAAATAACTAGGATAATAATAAATCATATCCTTAGCGGCTACTAAAGTTGGTCTAAAATTTACAAAACATAATGCTTCAGAACGTAATTGTTCAAGCAATAATCGAGCTGCCACATAAGTATAATTTGGCTCTTTTTCAATCAGAGTACGAGTTGCCATCACTAAAATATGATTAATGTCTCGTTTTGAGATGCCATCAAATATATTTTTTAAACTTTCTTCAATGATTAAACTTGGCTCAACATCAGTTAAATCAGCACAAGCAACAATCACTTGAACTCGCAATAATTCTTCACTAAGCGGATAACTATGACCATCTTCATCTACTATATTTAGAGTATTTTTTTCATTCTTTTCCGCTCTAATATGAGCATGTTCTTCTCGATAAATTACATAGGCTCTGGCAATTTTTCGATATCCAGCTCGCATCAAAGCTAATTCAGCTTGATCTTGAATATCTTCAATATGTACAGTGCCTTCTTCATGTAAGCGTCTGGATATACCTTTAATAATTTGTTGAGTAAGTAAAATTACGGAATCTTGAATTCTAGTGGAATCAGTTGCTGAATCACCTTCAACAGCTAAAAAAGCTCGAGTCAAGGCTACGATAACTCGTTGAATATCAAATTTTTTTAATTGGCTATTACGCCTAATTACATGATATTGATCCAATTTGGCAAAATTTCCATCAGTTATTGCTGAGTTGCCCCAAACAATTGTGTTCGTAATAGTTGGATTGGCAGAGGTGTGATTATTTATTCCACCGCCATAGCTAGAAGAATTATCACTAAAAGTTGCATTCGTTATGGTAGCACTTGAATTAATATAATTATAAATTCCTCCGCCAGCTGTCCCAGCAGAATTCCCAATAAAAATAGAATTTGTAATT
>JASFYV010000197.1:0-3999 GCA_045046925.1 Candidatus Marithrix sp.
ACTAAACAAATGAAACAAATAACTCATTTAAAAAATGATATACAATTGGTATTAATTATAAAAAATGCAGAGAAGAATCATTTAATACCTATAAGAACTAAATTGGATAATAAACTCAGAAAAATTATTAGAATGTTTAGTATTGAAAATAATGTTCTTGTAATTAATGAAAGCCAAGCAATATCAAAAAAATTCTTAGAAAATCCAAATATTTAACATTTAACACAATTTTTTAACAGTCAACAATTGGATAGCTAATAACGTGATGACACTTTACTCAGATGGAACTTGCTTGGAAAGCCATTGCGTACGTTTAGTAATGGCAGAAAAAGGTATTCAGTTTGATCTACATGTTATCGACCCCCAAAATCCACCAGATACTTTACAACCTCTCAAACCATACACTGATGGTATTATTTTCTCTGATAGAGAAGTCGTTTTGTATGAACCTCAAATCGTTATTGAATATTTAGATGAACGTTTCCCTCACCCGCCATTAATGCCAGTTGATCCGGTTGCTAGGGCTAATAATCGTCTTTGTCGTTATCGTATTCAACGTGATTTATACGGACATACCAAAATATTGCAACAAGCTTCTAATAAAAAGAAATCAGCCACAGCTCGTCGTAAATTGCGAGAAAATTTGATTTCCTTAGCTCCGATTTTTACTCAGAGAAATTATTTCATGTCAGATGATTATTCTCTAATGGACTGTTGCCTTATCCCATTATTATGGCGTTTACCATTATTTGAAATAGAATTACCCAAACAAGCCAGACCAGTTCTTAGCTATGCTAACCGTTTATTTAGCCGAGAATCATTTCAAAGTTGTCTGAGCAAAACAGAACGAGATATTCAAGTATGACTTCAATACAACCATATTTATTACGAGCTTTTCATGATTGGATAGTTGATAATGGCTTAACTCCTTATATGTTAGTTGATGCCAATTATGAAGATGTAGCAGTTCCAGAACAATACGTTGAAAATAGCCAGATTATTTTAAATCTTTCGCCAACTGCAGTGCAAAACTTACTGTTGGATAATGATTGGGTAAGTTTTAGTGCTAGATTTTCTGGTCAGCCATTTTCAGTCTATGTACCAATCAAAGCAGTGTTGGGTGTTTATGCCAAAGAAAATGGTAAAGGTATGTTTTTTCAAGATGAAGATACCGAAAAATCAACAATGCTTAAACCAGAAAAGCCAGCTAAATCTAATTTTAAACTGGTGAAATAACTCTATTAACATAATCAGGCATTTCTAATATTTCTACAACAGCACCAAGCATTATTATAGTACCTTTTTGCCTATTATTACCACCATCAGAAAATTCAAATTGATAACTCCTTTGCCAACTCAATTGACCATTTTTATTACGTTTTACCCGCAATTTGGTTATGGTTATAGTATCATCCAACAACTGTAATTGTAGTTGTTTACATACTCTCTGTGCTACAATTTTGGTTGCTTCCCTGCATCGTAAGGTATCAAACCAAAACCAAATAATGCTTCCAAATAAAATAAGTAAAATTATAGAACTCATAATGATTTAATTTATACCTCTTAGATTAGCGTTTTAAATATACTTATATATATGTTTGCTAATTAAAATTTCAAATACATACAATATGAACCTGAAAGAATATTCACTGGTTTTACCACTTTTATTAATCAGCCTAATTATGCTAATTACAACCCAGACAGTACAAGGAACAACTCAATATTCACCTGAATTACAACAATCTTTGCAGACAGCACTAGCTGCTAAAGGTTCTAATTATAAACCCAGAACTCAATATTTACTAGCAGATGGTAAACCACAATTTACTAATCGGCTTATTTTAGAAAGTTCCCCTTATTTATTACAGCATGCACATAATCCAGTTAATTGGTATGCTTGGGGTGAAGAAGCTTTTGCTCAAGCTCGTAAAGAAAATAAACCAGTTTTTTTATCTATTGGTTACTCGACCTGTCATTGGTGTCATGTAATGGAACGAGAAAGTTTTGATAACATTAGAATTGCTCAGATAATGAATGAAAATTTTATTTGTATTAAAGTTGATCGAGAAAGACGACCAGAAGTTGATGAAGTTTATATGACAGCTTTAATGATGACAACAGGTCATGGTGGTTGGCCAATGTCTAATTTTTTAACTACAGAAGGTAAACCATTTTTTGCTGGTACTTACTTTCCGCCCAATGATTTTATCAGTATTCTCCAAGAAATAACTAAGCTTTGGCAAACTCAGCAGCCTAAAATTATAGCTCAAGCTGATAATATTTTAAAAGCAGTTAAACAAGTTACTAATGCAAGTAGTAAAGCTCAACAATTGGGTGCAGATTCTATTCAAGTAGCAATAGAAGCTATTTTAACTCGACATGATAATTTTATTGGTGGGTTTGGAACTGCTCCTAAATTTCCTCAAGAAAATTGGCTATTGTTGTTGTTGGAAACTAGTTTACGTAATGATAAACCAGAACCATTATTAGCTGCTTTAAGAACTTTAGACGCAATGGCTCAAGGTGGTATCTATGATCAAATTGGTGGAGGGTTTCATCGTTATACAGTTGATGAACAATGGTTAGTTCCTCACTTTGAAAAAATGCTTTATAATCAAGCTCTATTGACTAGAGTATATCTATTAGGTCATAGACTTACTGGTAAATATACTGATGTTATCGTGCAGACTTTAGATTATATTTTACGAGAAATGACTTCTGCCCAAGGTGGTTTTTATTCAGCAACTGATGCTGATAGTGAAGAAAAAGAAGGTTGGTTTTTTATCTGGACTCCAGAACAAATATATAAAGCTTTGGATAAAGAGGAAGCAAAATTAGCTATTGAATTATATTCAATCACTAAATCCGGAAATTTTGAAGGTAGAAATATTCTACATTTATCAATTTCTTTAGCAGAATACGCTGAACAACATAAAATTCCAATAGAACAGCTTTTAAGCAAAGTGAATATAATTCGTGAGAAATTGCGAATCGTGAGAAATAAGCGTGAACAACCAATGCGAGATGACAAAATTATTACTGCTTGGAATGGTATGATGATTACCGCTTTAGTAGAAGCTGCTGATATTTTAAAACAACCCAAATATTTAGTAGCCGCTATCAAAGCTACTGATTTTATTAATTTAGAACTCAATAAAAATAATAAGTTATGGCGGACTTATTTAGATGGCCAAACTTCTATCATGGCTACTCAGGAAGACTATGCTTACTTTGCTGAAGCTTTAATAAATTTATATGATGTTACTGGACAAGCGAAATGGTTACAACAAGCTATAGATATAACTGATAATATGTTAAAATTATTCTGGGACGATGCTAATGGTGGTTTTTTTATAAATGTTCCTGATGACAAACTATTGATGATTCGTCCTAAAAGCCCTAATGATGGTGCGATCCCCTCTGGTAATTCGGTTGCAGTTCGGGTTTTAGCTATGTTGACAAAACGTACTGGAGCAGATATATATCGTGAGCATGCCAATACAACAATTAATAGTTTTGCTAGTTCAATTAGCAATAACCCAGATAACTACGCTTATATGTTACTTGGAGTTGATGAACTGCTACATGGAGAAATGAAAAAACAGCAGTATGGTTCTAATGGTAATGTGAAAGCATCACTGCAATTAACCGATACAGAAGTTATACTAACAATTAACATCAAATCTGGATGGCATATAAATGCTCATAAACCATTGCAAAGTAATTTAATCGCTACTGTGTTAACTGTTGGAAAAAGTGAGTGGCAATTGGAAGCAATAGAATATCCTGAGCCAAAATATCAAAGTTTACAATGGCAACAAGAAAAACTAGCTCTTTATGAAGGTGAAATCCAATTACAAGGTAGATTAAAACGTTCTAATCTCTCTCAAGATAATAATATCTTACCAATAAAACTGAAATTCCAAACTTGTAATGATAAAATATGTTTACCACCAGAAGAATTAATTTGGAGAGAAAGAGTTATTAACTAGTTAATAA
>JASFYV010000198.1:0-3812 GCA_045046925.1 Candidatus Marithrix sp.
GGTCATAATGTTTTTACTTCTTTGCGGAATTTATTTTCTCCTACTTCTATCTCTTTTTAGTTATCATATCTAGTTACCTTTTTATGGTAGGTAGTTACCTTTTTTTTAGGTAAAAAATTTCCGTTTGGGATGCTTCTAATTTATATTTTAGTTGTGTATCTGAGGAATTGATTGATATATTGCCTCCATCATTATAATCTCCTAAAAATATCTGAAAATTTCTATCATCAAAATCAGTTAATTCGGACAATTTTATTTCTAATAGTTTAGCAATTTGTTCTAACCTAGATAATTGTATATTGGTTTCTCCACGCTCAATACTAGAATAACCACTAGTAGACATCTTTAATTTTTCCGCCATTTCCCTTTGTGACCAACCTTTCATTTCCCTAATAAACCTTATCTTCTCGTTTACTTCCATAATATAACCTGTGTGTGTCTGGTTTACTGTTGGTGATTTCTTTGTAAACTTAATATGTAACATATTATTCTAATATATCAAAAAAATCAACTGGAATAGGGTATTTTAATTCTTTATTATACAAGAGTTTGAGTGTATGTATTCCCAACAAGGATGCTCAATACCATTAAGTTAAGCAGGGCGAACACATAGGTTCCTACAATTGAAATATATTATGTAGGGGCAGACCTGCGTGTCTGCCCTTAACTTAATGGCATTGAACAAGGATGCTGGGAATGGGAAAAGTATATCTTGATGTTACGTAATCTTATTCTGATCTTTGAACTGCTTAATAATTAACAGAGGAATGTCTAGCAGTTAGATCAAAATTTTTTAATGCCAGACCAACAGCTACTATGTTTATATGGATTGATAAACTATATGGGGAGATAGGCTCATAGATTTAACATAGAATATAATGAATTTACGAATTACATCTTGATGCAATTCGTTTCTCATTATGTATATTTTAATTAACTCTGCATAACTCCAGAATTTAATTAAGAATTAAGGCAACTATCTACCATTCTATTTAAGTTAAGGAAATATATAGAATTTCCCGATTTAATTAAATACAACCTCCCCTAATCCCCTCCTTAAATAAGGAGGGTACGAAAGGGGTGGTTTATATATTTCATTAATCGCTTGGTAGGTAGTTACGAATTAAGAATTAAAAACTATTTAGTAATAATTGTATTAATTAATTTAACAGTTGCTTCAATAGCAGCCATATTTTGATCTGGATTTATGCCTCTACTAGTAACAGTGTTGGAATCAATTTGCCAAGAAATAGTTGCTTGTACCAAAGCGTCAGTTTTGCCACCAGGTGGAATTGTTACTTCATAATCTAATAATTGTGGTACTTGAATATTAAATTCTGTTAATATTTCTCGTAACGCATTCATGAAAGCATCATATCCACCATCACCATTGGCATAAGCATCGACTAATTTATTCTTATAGGAACATTGGACGGCTGCAATCGATTTTAATTCATAAGTTGAATTGATAGAACAATGCATTAATTTAAAAGGTAAATCTTCAGGAGTTTCAGATATATCTTTAATTAAATAAGGCAAATCTTCTGTAGTGACAACCTCTTTTTTATCACCCAATTCAATAACTTTGCGTAATAGAATCTTTTTTTCTTCTTCACTTATTTCAATTGATAACTCTTTTAGACTCATTTCTAAATTAGCTTTGCCAGATAGTTTGCCTAAAGCATATTTTCTTTTCCTATCGAATCTACTAGGAATCAATCTATTATCGTATAAATTACCTTTTTTATCACCATCAGCATGAATACCAGCAGTCTGAGTAAATACATTTTTACCATAAATAGGTTTATTAGTAGCCATTCTTTGACCAGAAAATTTTTCTATATATTTAGAAACCTTATAGAGTTTTTTCTCATCAATATTAGAATCAACCGCTAAAAAATCCTTGATACTAACCACGATTTCATCTAATGAACCATTACCAGCTCGTTCTCCCATACCATTTACAGTAGCATGGATGCCTTGGATACCTGCTTTCACCGCAGCCATAGCATTTGCAGTAGCTAAACCATAGTCATTATGAGAATGAAAGTCAAAATGAGTTGTTGGATAACGTTTTATTATATCAGTAATATATTCAAAAGTTTCAAAAGGCTGAAAAACACCCAAAGTATCTGGCAACATAATTCTTTTAACTGGTAAAGTTAACAATGTGTCAATCATGGTATATACATAACCAGCAGAAGTTGTGATTCCATTGGAAAAATCTTCTAAATAAACATTGATTTGGATATCATTTTCGGCAGCGTATAATATTGTTTCTCGAATGTCCTTAATATGTTGTTCTGGGCTTTTCTTTAATTGTTCAGTGCAATGTTTAAATGAACCTTTGGTTAATAAATTAACTCTTTTTATTCCTACTGATTTTGCCCAATCTACTGACTTATTTTTATCTATAAAACCTAAAATTTCAAACTTATCGACCAAATCAACTTCTCTAGCCCACTGTAACATTTTTAATACAGATTGTTGTTCACCTTTAGAAACTCGGGCTGATGCCACTTCTAGTCTATCAACTTTGACCTCGGTTAATAACATTTTAGAAATTGTCAGTTTTTCTTCTGGAGTGTAGGACACATTTTGCATTTGTTCTCCATCTCTCAGGGTAGTGTCCATAATTTCAATTTTTGATATTTTCATTTTTTCTTAATTACTTGAGTAGTTTCATAGTCAATTCTTAGCAAAATAGCAAACATTATAAATGTTACAATTATACTAGACCCACCATAGCTCATCAATGGTAAAGTTAAACCTTTAGTTGGCAATAAACCCATGTTTACTCCCAAGTTAATACTGGTTTGTAGACCTATAATTAAACCAATTCCATAAGTTAAATAAGCTGCATAATGTAATCCACAACGTTCAGTGCGAAATGCTATAGCAAAAATTCGTAATATTATAAAAGCAAATAAGCCTATTACAGTAATGACCCCAACTAAACCTAATTCTTCAGCAAGTATTGCGAACAAAAAATCAGTATGAGCTTCTGGTAAATAAGTTACCGATTGGATACTATTGCCTAAGCCAAGCCCAAATAATTCACCTTGACCAATTGCTATTAAAGCTTGAGTTAATTGAAAACCACTGTTAAAAGGGTCTTGCCAAGGATCGATGAAGGTAGTTAAACGTTCTAACCGATAAGGTGCTAATATAATAAGAAAAATTAGTACCAACATTACGATAATTACCCACCATAGAAATTGCCGCATTGGAACTCCAGCTAGAAATAACATACCCAATACAGTTGCAAATAATACTACAATCGTACCATAATCTGGTTCTAATAGTAACAAACTAGTTATTATACATACAATTGCTATTGGTTTAAGAAATCCACTCAATGCCTCCCGAACTTCTTCACTACGCCGAACCAAATAGCCAGCTAAATATAATACAATAAACAATTTCATTAATTCTGATGGCTGAAAACGAATAAAACCTAGGTTCATCCAACGCATACTACCATTAACTGCATGACCAATACCTGGAATAAGAGTCATAATCAATAATAGAATCCCTAAGAATAATAATGAAATACTCCAATATTGCCAAGTTTTTATCGGTATAAAAATAATAATAGTGGCTAATAACGTTCCCATACCAACATAAGATAACTGTCGCCAAAAAAAATATAATGGTTCAGCAAACTTAGTTTGAGATATATTGATAGAGGCAGAAATTAGCATAACTAAACCTAATAAAATTAATACTATTACTGCTAGGAATAAATTGGTATCACAACTTTTAAATTGTTTAATATTGAACATTATTAAATGGCATTGGTATGATATTCA
>JASFYV010000199.1:0-8326 GCA_045046925.1 Candidatus Marithrix sp.
TATCATCAGGTTTAATCTTTAAAGCCTTGTCATAACTTGCTAGTGCTTGTTCATAACGACCTAAATCATTTAATACATTACCTCGATTAGTCCAAGCTTCGTGATCATCAGGTTTAATCTTTAAAGCCTTGTCATAACTTGCTAGTGCTTGTTCATAACGACCTAAATCATCTAATACATTACCTCGACCATGCCAAACTTGGTGGTAATCAGATTTAATCTCCACAGCCTTATCAAAACTTGCTAGTGTTTGTTCATATTTGGCATCAGTATAATATAATAAACCTTGTTCAACAAATAATTCGGCTTGATTAGTTTGTTGTTTTTCCTCAAGTAATATTTGAATTTTTAATAATTTAGCTGTGCGTTGCTTAGGAGTTAATTTTTCATATTTTTCAAAACTATCTGTATGAATTTGTGATTGGGCTACTACTAACAAATCCCTATCCATTGCAAACTGAAATAATCCTGACCGCCAATCAAAAAAATCATTGCCACGTAACATAAAAAACCGCATCGCATATTTCGGCAGAATAAATACTATCTGTAAATGAGTAAATTCATCTCGCCAACGTTCCCGTTGCAAATTCAAATTTCCTAATACTCGTGGCACTACATCATCCACATAATAATCTCCTTCACCACCATAACCTTCTTTAATATACTCTTCAAACGACTTCTCCAATCCTTCAATAAATAAAATATCCAACTCTTGCAATTTAGGCAATGCTGCAACCTGTGTATATAAATCATGAATTGCAGTTGGTAAATATAATAACTTTATTTTTTTATCTTTTAATTGTTTCTTTATCTTCTTTACAACCCTTTTAGCTTGGGCTGGACTACACTCCACAAACAACAAACTAAAACCATCTGCCATTTGCAAAGACCGCAACAAACTAGCATAATCTTTCTCATCAAATCTATGGTTAGCAGGCATTTTTTAAAATCCATTAAATTATGTAAATAGGACATAGACAAACAAATTGTTGTAGATGTCATTCCCGTGAAGCTTGTCCTCAACTTGATTGGGGAACGGGAATCTAGGAATATTTGAGGCTACTATAGCATTTCCCGATTTAGTTAAATACAACCTACCCTAATCCCCTCAATGCCATTAAGTTAAGCAGGGCGAACACATAGGTTCGCCCCTACAAAATATTGAAATATATTATGTAGGGGCAGACTGCCCTTAACTTAATGGTATTGAAACTGAGTTTGGGAACGATAGAGTTTTTTGGATTCGCATAATCACTAATTCCTTTAATTTCGCAATTCCAGGAAAATAAGGTTTTCTATCACCTTTATTACGCACTACAACCATTGGTAAAGTTTCCACCTTTCCATAACGAGCTAACAAATCATTACCATTACCAGAATAAACCATCGAAATTGGTACCGTATAAATCACATGACATTCTAATCCAGTAAGTTGCTCACTTCGCTCAATAAAAATCTCATCATGATTAGTTGTATCATCTTTTATTCGCACTGGTACAATTCGATCTAAACCATCTGCAATTAACACTAAATTATTACCATGTTGCTGTTTATTAGCATCTTGAATAAACTTGTTTAAAACTTCAATCAAAGATGGTGTGTGTGGATCAATCAACAATCAAATTTTTTGGCGTATTGCAGGTGAAGTGCGTAAATTAGCCATAATTTGAGTAAAAAAACCTATTGCTGAATCACTAGCTACAACACTTATTGAAGCCAAACCTTTTAAATCATCCTTACGATCTTTTAACCATATAAGAATTCAGTAGTGGGCTTAAAAATTAAAACTAACCAAATAGGAATTAATAGTTCAAAATAGAATTATGAAAAAACTAATCAGAAAAATGCCCGAATTATGAAAGCTCAGAGATAAGGATAGTAACTACGACTACATATTGGGAAATGATGCAAAGCATCTAATTCAGAAGGATGAACCGTAGTTATCATGGAATGTCGATTCATAGTTGAGCTTGCGGTAAGGTAGTTCCTGCGGTTGCATTAGGAATTATTACGGGAACATTGGGTCTGGAAGATATTTTAGTAATCCTAAACAAAGTAGTGATATCCTCACCTGTTAGGTATCAAAGGTCTAACGGGTTTACCATTACCTATTTTAGGACTACCGATATTTTAACCCAACGTTTCGTTTAAAATTTAGTCAAACCCCTTTGGAAAGCACCAGTCTTTTATCTAGCACATAACATTCTAAACCCTAAAACCTCAATGCCATTAAGTTAAGGAAATAGGGTAACCACAATGGATTTCCCCTATTAATCATCATATTATGTAGTGGCAATCCGATTGTCCTTAACTTAATAGCATTGAGCTAAAATTTATGAAATTTAACTATTACAACGGTACTTTAGACTGTAAAATATGTTGTACTAAATTCTGTATGGTTGCATCCATAACTTCTAATAATGGAGCTGGGTAAATACCGAATAATAATACCATCGCTGCGAATACACTTAAAATTAACAGTTCACGTTTATTAATATCCTGTAAAACAGCAACTTTATCATTACCGATTTTACCAAATATCACTCGTTTCACCATCCACAAAGTATATGAAGCTCCTAAAATCATAATCGTAGCAGCTGCAAATGCAATCCAGAAATTAGCTTTAAAAGCAGCCAAAATTACTAAAAATTCACCGACAAAACCAGAAGTGGCTGGTAATCCAGCATTAGCCATTGCAAAAAATACTACAAACATAGCAAATCTAGGCATTACATTAGCAACACCGCCGTAATCGGCTATTTGACGACTGTGCATACGGTCATACAAAACTCCAACGCATAAGAATAATGCACCAGAAATAAAACCGTGCGAAATCATCTGCACCATACCACCTTCCATTGCCATGACTCCACCATCTATCGAGCCAGTATTCCTATAAATCATAAAGCTAATAAAGAAACCTAAAGTTGCAAATCCCATATGCGAAATAGAGGAATAAGCAATAAGTTTTTTCATATCTTTCTGGACGATAGCTACGAATGAAATATATACGATAGCAATCAATGACATTGCAATTATCAACCAATCCAACTTACTACTAGCATCTGGGGTAATCGGTAAACTGAACCGTAAGAATCCATAACCGCCCATCTTCAACATGATAGCCGCTAAAATTATTGAGCCACCAGTCGGAGCTTCAACGTGAGCATCTGGCAACCAAGTATGCATTGGCCACATTGGAACTTTAACCGCAAATGCAACTAAAAATGCGAGGAAAATCCAGATTTGAGCTTCTAATGGAATTGGTAAGGCATGATAAGCTAAGATATCAAAACTGTCGGCTTGAAAAGACAAGTACAATAGTGCAATAAGCATTAATACTGAACCAAAAAAGGTATAGAGAAAAAACTTAATGGTAGCATAAATACGATTTGGCCCACCCCAGATACCAATGAGTAAGAACATTGGAATTAGCATGGATTCCCATAAAACATAAAATAACACAGCATCTAACGAAGCAAAAACTCCATTGATCAACCCTTCCATGATCAAAAATGCTGCCATATATTGAGATACTTTGTTTTTAATAACTTCCCAACCAGCTAATATGATCAATACACTGGTAAAAGTTGTTAACATAATCAACGGCATAGAAATACCATCTACTCCCAAATGATAATTAATCCCAAAAGCTGGAATCCAACTTAGTTTTTCGCTAAATTGCATTGCCGCAGTAGTGGTATCAAAAGAGAAGAATAGAGGTAATGATAATAAAAATGTTAATAAAGAGATAATTAAAGCAATGGGACGGACTAATGATGCCTGTTTATCTCCAATGATTAGTACCCATACACCGCCTAAAATGGGCAACCACATTAATATACTTAGTAATGGTAAGTCAGTAAACATTCTATATTTCCTTAAAGTTTAATAACAGTTGAGGTAAAATAGCATTAATGATTTTATTTTGCAATTATCATAACACTGCTAAATCCCAGTTTCTCGTCCATCAATGCTTAACTTATTGTTATTTTCCCAATAGTCTTTCACTCCTGCAATTCCCTTTTTATCTGCCCATTCTAATAATAAATTACGTTCAGTTTTATAATCAAACAATGGAACTCCAAAACCACAGGAAGTTTGTACCAAATCAACATTAATATCAAAATATTGACGAGTACTTATACTGTTAGGGAATATTTGTTCCATTTCTTGCCAACCATTATCTTTCGGATAGACAACTTTACCACTACCATAAACTCTTAGGATTAATGGTTTTTCTGTAAAAGAACAGAACATAATAGTCATTCTGTTAGTTGCCAACATATGAGCCGCAGTTTCATTGCCACTACCAGTATAATTAAGCCAAACTAACCGATTTTTATTGATAATTTTAAGAGAATCAATTCCTTTAGGAGAAACACTTACTCTCCCATCTTTATCAGCAGTGCCAATAAAAAAAATATGTTGTTGCTCTATAAATTGTTGATGACTATCTGTTATTTCTGAATATTGTTTTCCCATATCTAGTCTCTTATAAAATTCAAGTTAATTGTATCATAGGCTTGATAGGACAGTAAATTTTTACCGTTTGAATTATGGCAGGTGGATTTTAACGTAGAATGTAATAATGATAATTGTTCCCAAATTCTATTTGGTAACGTTTCAGAAGCTCTGCTTCAAGTTTAACCAAGTAAAACATAGTAAATATAAGCTGGGCAGAACCCAGCAAACCTTAAATTGTGATATTAAAATTCTCTTCCCATTACTTCTACAATACCTTTCATTTCACCCATCAAAGTTGCTAATTCATCAGGAGCTAAAGCTTGGTCAGCATCACACCATGCTTCACAAGGATTAGGGTGCATTTCTATCAATAAACCATCAGCACCTGCCGCAATAGCCGCTTTCGATAAAGCTGGAACTAATTCTGCCTTACCGCCAGCATGACTTGGATCCACAATAACGGGCAAATGAGTTTCCTTTTTCAGAACTGGAATTGCAGTTACATCTAGCATATTACGGTAAGCTTTTTCAAAAGTACGCACGCCACGTTCACATAAAATTATATTATGATTCCCGCCAGCAGCAATATATTCAGCCGACATTAACCATTCAGATATAGTGGCACATAGACCACGTTTTAAAATAACTGGGGTGTGTGTTTTGCCAACTTCTTTCAATAAATCAAAGTTTTGCATATTGCGAGTACCTATTTGAATTATATCAACTTTATATTCTAAAAAATCATCCAAATATCGTACATCCATTAATTCGGTAATTATAGGTAAATTATATTTATCTGCCGCTTGGCGAAACATTTTTAACCCTTCTACTCCTTTTCCCTGAAAGCTATACGGACTAGTTCTAGGTTTAAATGCTCCTGCACGCATAAAACTACATCCGGCTGCCGCAACTTTTTTAGCCGCTAAATCCATTTGTTCCTGAGTCTCTACCGAACATGGCCCAGCTATAACTTGAAATTTTTTCCCACCTAAAGGCATACCTTTAATATCTATAACTGTATCTTCCTTATGCCATTCTCTGGCTACAATTTTATAGGGTTTTACTACTCTGATTACATCATCCACTCCAGACAATGCCTGTAAACTTTCTTTATGCACGCTACGTTCTTCTCCAATAGCTCCAATAATTGTTCTTTCCACTCCACGAGAAATATTTGCTTCTAAGCCTAATTCTTTTAGTTTATTTTCAACAGCATTAATTTCTTCATCAGTAACATGAGAACGCATAATAATAATCATAAGAAAACCTTTTTAATTTCAATTAGTTTATAAAACACTATATTTAAATATTAAATACATGAAAAACAGCATAATATGTGCTGCTCATACAATATGGCTTTAGCTGTATATTTTTTGCTAAATTATTGCATAAGATGTAATGAGTTTACAAATTACATCAAACAAATCAAATTTATAAGATGCTTATTGATATAATTCCTCACCATTCTAATTTTTCATTACCAAATGCTTCTATTCCTTCCCAACCATTTACAGTTCCGCAAATTAATAATACTATCCATCAAATTATGTATTCCGTTCTATACACGTGGCTTCTAATTTACTAAAATATTCTACTATACTTGTTGTCATGAGTTATACTCAGATTTTTTAGTTATTTCTATCCATAACTATGCAAGTTTTAATGTGGTTGCCATATCTCTTTAATTATACCACTTCTTTTTCCTTAACTTAATGGCATTGATTCAGGCGAGTGAGAATGAGAAAAAACTTATATTGTAGGTTACTTTGGCAATAAGTTTAATTTAGAAAAATTCTTTTTAAGAAAATGAAGCATTTAATTTTATGCTAGAATAGAAAGTATTTTGATTAAATGCACCACAGTAATACCAAATAAGCGATTGATATTTAATAAAAAAATTTCCGTATAAAGCTTACTCAGTAAGTTATTAAAATACACATAATGCAATTGAGAAATTATTATGCCAACAGACTATTATAAAATCCTATCTATATCTCAAGATGCTAACTCAGCACAAATTAAACAAAATGCCCAAATTATTCTTAACAAGACCAAAAAAGAATATGCTACCAATTTACAGGAAATCAAAAAAGCTTACTCTGTAATATCTAATCCAAAGCATCGTCAAATATATGATTCTAAATCAAATATAAGGTATTATCAGGTATTACGAATATGTGTTGATACTGAACCATCATTAATTAAAGGATTAGCTCAGAATACGGTTACTGTTGTAAAACAAGAATATGAAAGAAAAGTTGAAGAAATTAGAGAGGCATATTCTGTTCTTAGTAATTTAGATAAAAAAACTGCTTATGATGACGCTATATTCCAGCAAGAATATCAAAAACGTAAAGCAAAATTAAGACGTTTACAACAATCCCAAGTTAAAAAAAGAAAGTTTACTTTAACAAAAATACTCTCTTCAATATTTTTTATTGGTTTAGCGTACTTTGGTTATGCTAATTATCAGGAGATTATCCAAAAACCTACTATAGTTATAGAAGAATTGCCACTAGAAATAGTAGAAAAAATGCCTGTGCTTCCAAAAAAAACATATACTCCGTTATATACGGGAGAACCAACAGAACAAGTTTCTACTAACAGTACTGCTAGAATATATAAGCCATTTTCTCCTCAACATATGATGGCTAAAACCATAGAAGATGAGCCTTCAAGAACAGCAGAAGATATTTTAGCGGAAGAAAAACAACCCGACTCTTTGGGTTTTTATCGTTGGGAAGAAGATGCTAGAGGATATGCTAATATAATGGCTATAGCTAATTCATCTGAGGAACCAGTTCTTATATATTTTCATGCTGATTGGTGTCCGTGGTGCAGAAAGCTAGAAAAACAATATTTTGCTGATTATCAAGTGGAAAATTTTTTACACTCTATCCCCAAAGTAAAAATAGCTCCAGAAAATGGTTATGAAGAAAAACAATTATTTAGCAAATATAATGGAACTGGCTATCCTTCAGTTTTTGTATATATACCAGCTTTTGGAAGTAAACCAATAGGACAACAGCCATTTAGAGGTTCTGAAACTTGGTCGCCAGCTACCTATGTCCAAAAGTTAAAAAATAGAGTTATTCGAGAATATAGTAAACATGCTTATTCTAAATCATTACTAGGTAAATCTGAAGAAGCAAGATATTATTATCGTAAAGCTTTATTATATGATCCAAAAAATGCTAATACTTATTATAATATTGGTCTTAGTTATCATACTGATGGTAGCAAAAAACGTAATGTAGAATTATTACGATTGGCAAAAATGAATTATTTGGAAGCTTTAAAATATGATTTTGATCATAAAAGTAGCCAAAAAAACTTAAAAATACTAGAAAAAATTTTGTAACATATAGCATTTGCCGATTTAATGAAGACCAACCACCACTCCTAGCGAGTGGATAGGGAAACGAAAATTGCTATAATTTACATAACCAATATTAATTGTAGGAGAATTTTCATAAAGCCGGCCATGCTTATTTAGTTGATCCTAATACAGATAAAGTAGTTGCAAATATAAAAACTAACCATGGAGGTACTTTGGGTAGTATTACACCTGATGGGAAGTATATTTATGTTGGTGCTGCTGCTATTGGTGAAGATACAGTAACAGTAATTGATCTTGAATTAAAAACAGCAATAACAAGTATAAAAACTGGCAACAGTCCTAAACATCCCTTAGTGAGTCCAAATGGAAAATTGGTAAATCATTGGGGATTAAATGCTGGTATACTCCGCAAGGTAATTAACTATAGTATAATTTAAATTGAAAAATTGTATTTTTGATGTTATACTATTGAGATTATGGCAAAAATATATAGTAAAGATTTTCGTGAATGCGTTGTGC
>JASFYV010000200.1:0-8811 GCA_045046925.1 Candidatus Marithrix sp.
ACTTCTGGTTCTATTTCAGTAATTTCAACTTCTGGTTCTATTTCAGTAATTTCAACTTCTGGTTCTATTTCAGTAATTTCAACTTCTGGTTCTATTTCAATAATTTTAACTTCTGGTTCTATTTCAATAATTTTAACTTCTGGTTCTATTTCAGTAATTTTAACTTCTGGTTCTATTTCAGTAATTTCAACTTCTGGTTCTATTTTAGTAATTTCAACTTCTGGTTCTATTTCAGTAATTTCAACTTCTGGTTCAATAGAACCATCACCTATATCATTAAGTGCCTTAGCGAAAGTTTTATCAAATTTATCTTGTTTTTCTACTTCTGTGTCATCTATCTTGATAACAGTACAATTACTTACTTGAAAAATACTATCACACCAAAAATCACTTACTTCATCAGCTTGTACTATGATTGGCAAAAATATTATAGGGATAATTTTAAAAAAATATTTAGGATTTAGCATTGTATGTTTCTCTAAATGTTAATTACGGTAGTAGCAGTGTAGAGACAAGGCATGCCTTGTCCTATCTACATTGTCTTGTTTTTACATTGGTTTTGACATAAAATCTATCGTCATTCCATTTTATCGGATTTTCCCTGATGTAATTTTCTATTATGTTATATGACTCTTCATTACGAATAATATGCTCATGAAATCGTGATTGCCACGCAAAATTAAACCCTAAACGATGTGCATGCTTAGTTACGGCTGACTTATATGAACCAATTATTGATGAAATGGTGTTTTTTCCTTGATTTTGAAAGCGTTGTTGTCCGATGGTTTGTTGGTGGAATATAGACAAGGCATGCCTTGTCTCTACATTATTTACGTTATTTACGTTATCATTTAAAACTAATATCATATGAATATGATTTGGCATTACTATAAATGATCCTAATTCAACATTTTTTGCATGATTCTTTATTTCATATAAAAATACATCAGCTAATATTCCTATGGATGATAACTTCATATCATTATTAACAATATTACCAAAATAATATTCTTTATTTTTTGTACATATAGTGATAAAATAAGGTGCATTCCAACTATAATCCCAATTTTGCAATCGAATTGATTTAGTACGGTATTTATCTGACATTATAATCACATATATATTTCTAAAATGTAGAGACAAGGCATGCCTTGTCCCTACGGATAAAACATACTATCCTTACGATTCCTATATTTTAATTCTCTCCATCACAGTTCACTTCAGTTATGATTGGAATACTATTTATTTCCTTATCATCCAATATCTGTTTGATTTGTTCAAGAGTAACTCGAGTTTCAGCATCATCGTATGACGGTGCATCAGTAATGAAAATAAGCGTACCTTTTTGTTTTAGATGGCTTAATCCTAATAGTAACGCATCGGCACTTGCTTCTGGACACATTCCACCATCCTTAGCTTCTAAATTTTCAACTGCAGTTAGTAAGGTTTCCATATCTCTAGTTGCAGCAACCAGTTTTATGTCATCCTCATCTCGGAAACTAAGTATAGCTATTAGTGGTTTAGCATCGTTAGCAAAGCCCTCAATAATGCGTTTCTTTACTTCATTGATAACACTATTTAGCTGAGAACTCATACTGTGAGTTACATCAATAACTATAACACCATCAACTTCAACACCTTGGGTATCAACTTCAACCCGAACTTTGGAAGAATGAGCAGCATATTTATCAGAAGTTACTTCAGCTTTGGCTATGAGTTTTATTAACCCAGGTTCTTTGACTAAAGTATCTATGTTGATGGTAACTTTGCTGGTATCATCAGGATTTTCTACATTAAGGTTGTCTACTGAACATACAACTACTGGTAGGTTAGTGGTATCACAATTGTCTGGTGCAGATTCAAAATTTAGTTCTTTAGGTAAAGTAACTGTCAGTTTAGTTCCAGTTGTTTCACCATTTGGAGCGTTATCATTGAGTTCTACAGCAAAGCTATAATGCAATTGACTACCCATTGTTACTGGTTTTGGATTAGCTGTGCCAAATACAGATAGATATGGTTTGGCTTTAGTCCAAGTTTTGGCAACATCAGTTGTAAACTCGTTGGAGGTTAAAGTTACTACATTGGTGATTGTATTGGCAATTTCACCTATATTTAATACAACTTCAATGTTGGCACTTGCTCCTATTGGTAAATTAGGTAAAGTGCATACTGTTCCATTACAGACAACTTCGCCCATACCTTGAATATCAACAAGTTCAGTACCAGTTGGGATTTGATAGTTAACGATTCCATCAGTGGCTGTTTTATTTCCACCATTTACAACTCTAATTACATAGGTGATAGGTTTGCCTTGTTCAGCTTTTTGGCCACGAACTTTGGTAGCAATTCTGGCTTTAAGATCAGTCAGTGGTTTTAGCTTAATTTGGGTTAGTGTTTGGTTATTACCAACTTCAAAGTCCACTGGCATGAAGGTTAAGCCATCTTTGGTAGCAGTTATGGTATATTCACCTTCTGGTAGATTACCAATTTCCCAATTACCAGCCGCATCAGTTATAACCGTTTGATCACCTATTTGCAGGGTAATACCGATGATTGGATTTCCAACGTCATCACGGATTGTACCAGAGGTTCTGTAGTTGCCTTTGCTAACTAATATAGCTTCAAGGTCTAATACTACATTTTTACCGTTTACCACAAAATCTTTTGGTACAATAGCGTAGTCATCTATTTTGGCAGTAATAGTATAGTTACCATCTATTAAACCTAGTATTTCCCAATTACCATTAACATCAGTAGTGACTATTTTATCACCTATTGTGACAGTGACTTTAGCAATTGGATTGCCAGTTACATCTTTGATTGTACCAGTAGTATTGTATTCCGAAGGAACAGCAATTCCTCCTTCACTAATTGTACGTATACCAAGAATTTTACTAGTTTCAAGATCACTTTGTGAGGTTGCTGTTATAGTGAAGATATTTTCACCTGATTCTTGAGGTAAAGTTACATCAAAAGAAAGTGATTTTTTCTTCAGACTATCAACTTTAATAGTACTAGGTAAATTACTAGTTGACCATTTAGCGGAATTACCTAAAGTTAGAGTATAGGTATCTTCCGTTGGACCATTGTTAAGTATACTAAAATTAATAGTTACGGTTGTTCCAGCTTCACCTACAATATGTTGTTCACCACTCAAAGCCATACGATAAAGAATTTTAGCAGGTTCAACATTAATAATAGGAGCATCAGCAAGGTCAGCAAAGGTAACACCTTCATCTAACAAAATATGATCAGAGAAAATCTCTATTTTTTCAGCTGCTTTGAATACTTTAGAACTAACTCCACGTAAATCAATTACACCACCTTTTCCTACAGCGAGAATAATAGTTTTATTAGCAGACACAGCACCTTCTACAAGTCCTTCTAAATCCATAACCCAATCACCAGGGCCAAAAATTTCCACATGATCTGAACCTTCAAAGCGTGTGTTGCTATCAGCTTTGAGAATAGTTGGATCCCAACGACTTGTACTTCCTTTACAACCTTGAAGAATACCTAACTGATTTGCTGCATTAAAGGTTGCATCACCACCATTTCCTGATCGTGAAGGATTAATCTTATTCCCTGGACAGGATGTAGAATTATTAGGAGCTAGGACACCACTGTATGGATTGTAAAAATCACCTGTACTCCAGATCCAGGTATATCTGCGTGTCCACCACAGCCACCTTTTAATGTACCTGTATTAGTAGAACCTGCTAAATCAGCTACATTTATTGTTAAGAATCCACCTTGTCCACCGATAGTGGTACCATGAACTCCACCTCCCCAATCTTCTCCTTCGGGTTTGGAACTACTATCACCATAGCCACCTTCACCACCTTCGATAATTCCTTTGTTAGTGAAAGTATTACTTTCTATTGTTATTCCTCCAGCAGTTTCACCAACAGAAGGAAATCCATATCCTATTTGAAGACTGTTATACTGTTTAGACCATGTTCCTAAAGTACTGCTATGAGTACGACCAGAAGGAATAAAGGTATATGACCACGCACCAGGATCGTTATCATTTAAGCATTTCCAAGTGGAATCATCACCACCTTTTCCACCAGAAATTGTCCCTTCATTGACAAACTTACCAGCATAAATTTCAATATTTTTAGCTGGAGTTGCATGTACATATCTGGAAGCATCGTGTGTACCTGTGAGACAACTACCATTTTCACCACTGACTACACTAATATCACCTTGGTTGAGAAAAACATCCGAGACAAGAATATCATAAGCTTCATAAAGTAGTTTTCCACCTGGAAGTAACAACTTACCACCTTCCTCAATACAAAGGTTAGTTGTATCCACAAAATCAGTTGTTACTGTATGCCCGGCAAGAATAAGTGCTATATCACCATACTCAGGAGCTTTTGGTGTCCAACCACCAACTCCATTAGAAGTAACAGTTGGTACTGAACAAGGTGTATCTTCTTTTACAGTTACAGCCCCTTCATACGGACGATAGTTATGTTTAGTAACTACCACAGAGACTTGTTCACCAACTGCTAGAGGTTTACTAAGAGAAATATTGGTAACGCCATTTATAGACATTGATTTACCTAAAATTTCACCATTCTCAGCATTTGTTTTGGAAACAGCTATCAAAGCTCCAGCTGTATTCACATTGACATCAATGGAGGTTGTACCTTCAACAATACTTGCGTCATGAGCTATATTAAGTGGTTGTGGTACATCAGTCCAAATTTCCATTGATGGATCACCAAACCAATGAAAACCTTCAAATTCTGTTTTCATATAAATGTCATCTAAAGATTTGGTAAACATATAGTACTTACCATAATTTAGTACAGCACCCATTTCCCAAATAGGACTTGCAGCAGGTGTAGATGGTTCAAAAGCAGGCCATATTGCATCCATCAAACCCCAAGCTAAACGATCATTATGGTTGCTATAAGAAAAGCGAGTTGCCGCAATTATCCCAACAGCCCCACCATTAGAATTTCTTTCCCAAGCTTCAGAAAAATGAAGATCATCATAATTGGTTTCAGCACTTACTGGGTCAGTTTCATTATCAAACCAACCAGTTTCACAATTGATACTCCAGATTACTGGTAATTTATTTCCATTTGTCAATGCTGAAACATCAGTTGGTGTATATCTAGGATCACCCCAACCAATAGTCCTATGGCCATGATCTCTATGGGTAACTAAAAATCTTCCTTGATTAATGGCTGTTTTTATATCGTTAGCATCGCCATCCCATGCAAATCCAGGTTTTCTTAAATAAGCAGGAACAGCACTCCCAGCATTGCCGGCTGGCCCACCACCAAAATATTTTCCCCAAATTGCTGGAGTAACATCAGATTCTGTATAATAAATACGGTCAACAGAATAATCTTTACTTTCAAGATAAAGAGATATATCTTCTGAAGTCATAGCAAATCTACGATTATCTCGACCATCTATGGGACGCCAAGGCTTATCTCTATCTTGAAAATATGTTGCTGATGTAGCCTTTTCATAAAAACTACTATCTACAACCACTGCTTTTTCATAGTCAACGATGTCATTAACTCGCTTATTCGCTTGAGCAAGTGTATCTATAGAAAGTCTTCCTAAATAAATATCAGGTAAGTAATCAGGACCATCTACGGTCGCATAGTATAAATCTGTTCCAGTGAGAAATCCATGATCAGGATGGATAGTCTTATAATGGGTAGGAATAAACTCTGCATCACCAATGAATAACACATAACTAGGAGGTGGTTTTGAAGCTGTTGCAGATTTATAAGCATCCTTTATATACTTTTGAATAGACGATGCAGTACTTCCAATTTCCGCTGTGGTTTTCACTATAGTGTGAATTCCACGTTTGATTTTCCACACTGCTAATGTATTGGCTGCAGCTAAAAAGTTAGGATGCGTGATAATCAATAGAGAATTATCAGCTTCATAAGCAGAATCAGCATCACCTACAGAAAGAGCATTAGAACCATTCAATAGTAGAGGTTCAAATAATTGTTCATGCGAAGGTGTAAGAACCTTATCATCAGTGAAATTATCAACTCCTCCCTCAAATGATACTTTAACTCGTATGTTAGAGTAAATTTTTAGTTTTTGAGTAACAGGATTGAATTGTACAGGAAAGACCCGTAATGCTGCTACAGATGTACCACGAATTATAGCTGAGTCATCTAATTTAGCAATATTTGCCGGGTAAAATTCATCACGTCCATATACTTTATCATCTTTTGTGAAAACTGGTAATGGAGCATTAACCAAATCTTCATCAGTCAATAATTTTTGTGCAGGGTAGATATTATATCCTTCAATTTCCTGAACATCAAAACTAATTATCTGTACATTTGTGATTGCATTCTTTGGAATAGCAATTAGTCTACTAAGCATTGGTAATTCTGGTTTACCAACTTCTGATATAGATGATTCCTGTAAAAGATTAAGCTGATGATAAATAGTATCTTCTTCTGTTAATTCGGAAGAATTTGTACCAGGGATATTAAACTCTACTATTAATTCCTGAGAATCAGTTTCAGGTACATTAAGTGTTGGAGGAGTTTCTTCAAGAATAGGATTATCTGCATCAAAAGCTATCCAACCTTCCGATGGTAAAATTTGAATTTTTACTTCATTAACACTTACTCCCCCATGATTATCTTTAACAGTTAAAGAGGTAGTAAATGTTCCTGCTTTAAGATAAGTATGAGATGTATTTTGGAGAGTTGATGTATCACTACCATCACCAAAATCCCATTCAAAAGTATGAGTATCATTAAGATCAGGATCAACTACATTACCATTAAATTGAACTTGTTCATCAACATGGGTTGTAATATCTTCACCCGCATTTGATATAGGAATAGTATTAGGCTTTGGAATTACCAATATATCAACATTAGAAGTACCTACTGCTCCTTTTTTATCAGTAACAGTTAAAGTAGCAGTATAATTACCAGGTGTAGAATAAATATGGCTAGTTTCTATACCATTTGCTATATCACCATCGCCAAATTGCCATTCAATGGTATGAACATCGTCCAAATCAGGGTCTACAAAACTCCCCTTAAAGCTGATTTCACTACCTTCTTGTATGTTAATTATACTTGGAGTTATATTTACTTGTTGTGGAGTTGTATTTGGAGGTGGTTCTTCTACTTGGACATCAATATCTCGAATACCAATATCTATTCTCGCAGATTGTTCTTGAGTATAAATTTCAGTTGTATAAGGACGCATTCCAGTACCTTCTACGGGCGTGGTTTGTACCCAACCAGAAGCTATTCTACTCCAGACAGTAAAACTTATTGGTCCATCGTTAATTTCTATTTTAAAAAAACCACTTTCATCAGTTGATGTGTCAACACGAGAACCTGTAGAAGTACGAATAGAAATAGTTTCATTTGCTAATATTGGTTCGTTGACATCCATAACTTTGTTGTTATTTAAATCATTGAATTTATAACCTTCAAGAGTAGTTGCAAAAACTATTGAAGGAATTGTACTACTTGCTATTAATGCTAAGCCAATAGCCTTAGCCAAAACGCCATTCCTAACTTGACGTGGTTTAAAATTTGCATTATCCTTTTCTAAAGGAGTGCGTTTAAGTTGTCGGTTCATTAGATTTATCCTAATAAATTAAAAAAAGATGGATTAAGTCAGGTAAACTTTCTCAGGGTCTTAACTGACCAATCCACCAAAACGGTTACTATTCTTAAGAGCTGGCATCTTAAAATAGCGCTTCTCCTCACATCAGCTAATCCAGATACCCGATGTCTCGCACCAACCTGCCAGAGGTTACAACTGGTGCAAAATCATAGTTTCTACCTATATTTAATAAAAATCAATAGTATTTAACAGATTGTTAAATACAGATTATTACTTTTAACAATGTGTAAAATCATCATTTTATCATTGACCAATATCAATAAATCAACTTGACAAATAATTCCCAAAATATTACAATCTACTTTGCACTTAGCTAGGATAGCTTCCGAAACGAGAGGTAATTACAGAATGCCACTCTGCTAAGTGTTTAAAACTAAAATTCTGTGTCTCTCAACCACTGTAAGGTGTCTATAAATGATCACCCAAAATTTAATTATCCGTGATTTTCACGGTACCGCAATCCGTCAACGTTCTGATGGCTACTTTGATGCTACAAGTATGTGCCAGGCTACTGGTAAAAGACTTAATGATTATTTCCGTCTTAAATCCACTAAGGAATTCTTAACTGAACTTTCTGAGTCCACCGGATTGCCTATAAAATCCCAAAACGGGAATTCCCGCTTTGGTGCAAATAAAGGGCTTATGGAAATAACTCATGGAGGAAATTATGCTGGTACATGGATTCATTCCAAAGTAGCTATTTATTTAGCCATTTGGTGTAGTCCTAAATTTGCCGTACTTGTAACCGATTGGGTTTATGAATTATTTAACACTGGTTCAGTATCACTTAATCCCGAACAGTCAAAACAAGAAACAGCCTTGCTAATCCAAACCAAATCCAAAGAATTAGATAACCAGAAAATTATTGGTAATGCCAAACGAATCTCTCTTAACAATTTTATCGAAAAACATTTTGGTTATAATACGTTAGCAATATTTGAAATGGAATCTCAGCCTGCCGAAATCCAACAAGCTTTACTGATTCCAACGCTCATAGCCAAACAAACTGGTTTAAAAGGTGCAAGACTGATTAATGTAAAATTAATCGAATTTGGTTTGCAAACCAAACACCATGATAATAAAGATCATCTTTACTACCAGCTAACAGAAAAAGGTCTTAAATATGGTCAATATCAAGACTTCAGTATTGGAAAA
>JASFYV010000201.1:0-4709 GCA_045046925.1 Candidatus Marithrix sp.
ATAAGTTATAAATTTGTTATAATGCCATGTTTTTAGTATAAGAAATGTAACTACATGATATCTATTAATATAGATTTAATTTATGACTATTATAAATAATTTTGATTAAACGTATCGTAATGATTTATAAACATAAAAAGTTGGCATGGGCATGGTAGGTAGTTACTTAAAATAAAAAAATTATCAATTTATTTTAAATCATATTCATTAAGGTATTGCCCATTATTCCACAGCTCAAACTCACTAATATCGATATCACTATTCCAGAATATTGCATAACCACCTTTTTCTATTTTTACATCCTTAAATAAAGCCAAGTTTTTTAATGGGGCAAACATGTCTTTTTTTAGTAATGGTGTTACATCATATTTTTTTTTCTGATTGTTATCGAATAAAATTAATAAAATATGATTATCTATTGCTTTTACTGATTGCACTTTAGGATGTTTCATTTTAATTAAGTGGAGATAATTTATGAAAATTTTGTTTATCCCACATTTCTTTTAATTCATTTTGATTAATTTCTGCCCATTCAATAACCAGCTTCTTTGCTCTTTTTGGTAAATCACCTTCAATCATCTCAAGTGTATTAATATTAAACAAACCAACATATTCACCATAAATAGCATGAAAATGTGGTGGTAGATGATCCCCAAAAAATAATTTTATTACAATTCCATAAAATCTTGCAATTTCAGGCATAATTTACTCTTATTAAATTAAAATCGTGATCAAAATCAGCGTATAATATATAAATGATAGAAACATAATATTAAGCTATTAAGGATGAATAATACTATCCACCCTTAACTCAATCAAATAGACAACTTGGTAAGTCTTCTACTACCATAGGCAAAATTCACCACAGCACGAGTTCCCATAATCGCTGTAAACATAGAAGTAATAATACCTAGCGATAGAGTGATAGCAAAACCTTTTATTGGCCCAGTACCAAAGCCAAATAACATAATTGCTGCAATTAAAGTAGTTACATTAGAGTCAAAAATAGTTACAAAGGCTTTTTCATAACCCATATGAATACTAGTTTGCGGTGAGTTACCATTCGCAATTTCCTCTCGTATCTTCTCAAATATCAATACGTTGGCATCAACCGCCATACCTAACGTCAAAACAATACCAGCCATACCTGGCAAAGTTAATGTTGCTTGAATTAGAGATAACAGAGCAACTAATATAATTACGTTAGTAAGCAATGCCAAATTTGCAATCATGCCAAAAGCTTTATAGCGTAATAACATAAATATCATCACAGAAATAAAACCAAGCATAATAGAAATCATACCAAGTTCAATATTTTCTTTACCCAGACTTGGCCCAATAGTACGTTCTTCAATAATTTCCATTGGAGCTTTTAAAGCACCTGCCCTTAATAACAAGGCTAAATTATTAGCTTCACTAGATGTTAAACCAGTAATTTGGAAATTTTTACCAAACTCTTCTTGTATGGTAGCAACATTGATAACTTCTTCTTGTTTTTCTCTAGTTATAATTGGCTTACCATCAACTATTACCGGTTGACCATTAATCATTTTAGTTTCTACTAAATAATTAATAAATACTACTGCCATACGTTTACCAACATTTTTACGAGTAGTTGCAAACATGCTTTTAGCACCTTTACTATCTAAACGAACTACTGCTGCCGGCCTACCTGTCCTTTGGTCAATAGTTGCTGCTGCATCATTGATCTGATCACCAGTTGCTATAACTCTTCTCTTTAAAAATACTGACTCTCCATTTCGACGTTTATATTCTCTACCAGATAATTTATTATCTTCATCTGCTAATAAACGGAATTCTAAAGCGGCGGTAGCACCCAAAATTTCTTTGGCTCTAGCAGTATCCTGAACTCCAGGTAATTGCACCACAATACGATCATTACCTTGTCGTTGAATAACTGGCTCTGCTACTCCAAGCTCATTAACTCTATTACGTAATGTGGTAATATTTTGTTCTAAAGCTTTCTGACGATTTTCTTTCAGACTTTTTTCACTAAAAGATAAATTCAATCGATATACACCTGGTTCATCTTGTTCAACAATAATTAAATCTGGTTGTTCACTTTTAACTAATTTTTTGGCTTCTTCTCGAGTTGATAAATTCAAAAAGGTAAATTGTACTCCACCAGATTTTAATTGGGTATTGCTTTTATAACGAACTTTCTTTTCACGGAATAAAGTACGAAAATCATTGATTAAAGCTTCTTCATCATGCTTTACCGCTGTTTCCATATCAATTTGCATTAAGAAATGTACTCCACCACGTAAATCAAGACCTAAATACATGGGGTTACCACCTAAAGATCGTAACCATTCTGGAGTAGCTGGAGCTAAATTTTGAGCAACTACATATTCAGAAATAGATTCTTTTAAAACAGTGAAAGCAGTTAATTGAGTGTCGTTATCTTTAAAACGTATCAACATGTGTTTTGCAGTTCTATCAATACGATTGTATTCAATATTAGAATCTTTTAAAATTCCTTCAACTCGTTCTTGTAAAGAGTCAGTAATTTTCATATTACGTGCATATGCTGGAGAAATCTGTACCGATGGGTCTTCTCCAAATAGGTTTGGCATGGCATATAACGAACAAACCGCTATTACTATGGCGATTAATAAATATTTCCAGACAGGATAATGATTCATATTGGGTAAATTATTTAGTTATTATGGTAATGGGTTCAAAAGGTTGAACCCGGTAATAATTAGTTAATACTTTTTATTGTGCCTTTGGGTATAACTGTTGAAACAGATTGACGTTGCACTTTGATTTGGATATTAGGAGCAATTTCAATAGTGACATAATCGTCGGCCATATTTATTATCTTACCAAGTATGCCACCGCCAGTCATAATCTCATCTCCTTTTGTTAATGAATCTACCATTTTTTTATGTTCTTTAACTCTTTTAGTCTGAGGGCGTATTAATAGAAAATAAAATACTACAAATAATACGACCAACATAATTAGGTTAAGTAAACCAGTATCAGGGGCAGCAGCCGATTCAGCCAATGCATTTCGAATAAAAAGATCCATTTGATAGCCTCAATTGTGAATATTGTTAGTGTAATTTTAATTAATATGCTGATATACATAAACCATATTAATTATATCAATTTGTTAAAATATTAATTATAAAATTTTAAATGTAACCAATTTTTAATAAAAGGTCACAAATATTTAGGGTCATTATGAGTTAGTTACAAGCTGATTACCACCACCAGAATGATTTTTGCAATAAACTCAAGGTGTTTTGTCCGGTTGGTAAAGTATAGGCATAAGATGATATTACTTTGCTAGTTGTAAAATCAAGAATTTTCAGAGTAATATAAACTTTATCTCTACTGACAGCATAAGTTCCAGTAACTACCATATTAGCCCAACTAGAATCTCCTAGTTCCCGTAACTCTCTGGATAATACAAACTCACCATTACGAGGAATAATTTTCAAATTGTCATTGAACTTTGCCTCAGTAACCATATACCCTTGTTGAGTAAAACGAGATGCTAACTGTTCGCCAAGTAAGCGGCCAAAAGTAGTTGTATAGGTAAGATTGTCAATATCAGCAATGCTAGTCACTAATAAATTGGTTTGGGATGATAAAATTGGAATAGCATATTGTATAAGCTTATCAGCAGCAGTATAGCTAGTAGCAATCAAATTACTATCTTCAATAATTTCCGCTTGATGATTACATTCGCTACTTTTTACTCGAAAATCACAACTTCCAAAAGCTATCCTTTGACTACAACCATTTGTCATTAGACTTAGTAATAATACTACAAATATTAGTTTAATGTCCATTTTTAGATGAGATGAGATAAATCATTTAAAATAATTTCTAATTTATTGCAATTTTTCTATATATTTATTTTATCTATTGCCATAAGAGGTATTTCCCACGTATACAATAACGGTTTTTTTATCCAAAATCAAACGAATAACTTATAGTATTTATGGTGATCGCATTAAAATTTTCATAAAAATAAAAAATCAAAGATACTAGAGTCTATTCTGCTAATTGTAAGTGATTGAGTTATAAATAATTTATATTGATATAATTTTCTTTCCATTCAGTTATACAAACTGGAAATACCATATATTTTAAGTAATTTAATCCTATAATCTAAGATATAATTTAAAAAAAACTTGATTTTCTAAAATTTATAATTATATCAAAAATTGACTTAAATCACTTTTTTTTAGAGGTAAATTATGCAATTGGAAATAGATGGGAAAATTATTGCCCTTAGTGAAGCTGGTTGGCTAGAGAATCTTGATGAATGGACTGAAGAAATAGCCTATGGCATTGCTAAGAATGAAAAGGTAGAACTAACTGACGAACATTGGGAAATTATAAAAATTGCTCGAGAATATTTTATAGATAATAGTACAGTCGCAGAACCTAGAAAGTTTTCTAAAATTATGAAGGAAAAATTTGGAGTGGATAGAAGTAGCAGTAAATATATATATGCTTTATTCCCATACGGCTTAGTTAAATCGGCCAATAAAATCGCTGGTTTACCTAGACCTAAAGGCTGTAGTTGATAGTGGTTTTAAAGTTGTAAATTAAGGGCAGACACGCAGGTCTGGGTACTGGGCTTGGACTATAATGAAATTTGTAAATATACTTAAATATCAGTAAGTTACACCAAATTGACAAAATATCTAACTAACTGATATTTAACA
>JASFYV010000202.1:0-20423 GCA_045046925.1 Candidatus Marithrix sp.
TTTTCCGTCACAAGCCGATGGTAAAGTCATTCCTCATGGTGATATATCTATCGTCAGGTTGGATTATATGACTTTAGGCACAAGTCATGATACTTCTGAGTTTGCTTGTGAATGTATTCGTCAATAATGGTCAAGTGGAATATTTAGATTCAGTTGTTATTACACTGAATCCATAGTTTAGGATTTTATTAAATCCTGATTCCTTAACGCTATACTCTTGACATAGCATTAAATTAATTATAACATTCAGATAACATTTATGGTGTTTGTTTACAAATTAAACGGGAAATCAGTGCAAACCTGATACTGCCCCCGCAACGGTAAATAAGTTTAAGGTTAAGCATATAAAGTCACTGCATATTTTATGTGGGAAGGCGTTTAACTGCAATATACTTATGAGTCCGGAGACCGGCCTAAATGTTTTACTGCGATTATTAAACTTAATCTAATTAGTATTTTGGCTAATAAGTTTAATGATTGCATGTTTATTGCGGAGGGCAATGGGCAGAAAAATTTTTATAATTCTGCTTCCTCTCTGTATTAATTATTAAAGAGGAAAATTCGTTTGAATTATAGATTCATTGCTATTTTATTATGTTTATATCCAACCTTAAATATTGCTGAAACTGTTTTACCAGAAGTAGTTGTGACAGCAACTCGTTATGCCAAAACCAGTCCATTAGCTTCAGTTACCGTAATCACTCGAGAAGAAATCACTAAAAGTCAAGCTATTAGTATTTCCGATGTATTACGTGGAGTTCCAGGTTTAGATGTTATCAGTAATGGTGGTCTAGGTCAAAGTATCTCTGTATTTATGCGTGGTACTGAATCTGACCATCTGGTAGTTCTTATTGATGGTATAAAAATCGGTTCTGCAACAACTGGTAGCACAGCATTCCAATATTTACCAATATCCCAAATTGAACGAATTGAAATTGTACGTGGGCCACGTTCTAGTTTATATGGTTCTGAAGCTATCGGTGGTGTGATCCAAATTTTCACTAGGCATAGTAAGCAACCACGGGCTGAAGCTGGTATCGGAATTGGTGCTAACAATACTCATAGAATTACAACTGGTTTTTCTGGTTCAAATCAAAATAGTTGGTTAAGCATATATACTAATCATATTAAATCTGACGGTTTTAATGCTTGTAAAAATGCTGCTGGCTGTTTTACTGTAGAACCAGACGATGATGGCTATGAAAATACTTCATTTAGTACTAAATTTGGATATAAGTTTAGCGATATAAGCAGTATTGAAATTAATGCCTTGCGAGCCACAGGTAATACTCAATTTGATTCTTCATTTAATAATGAGGCCGATTTCACTCAACAAGTTCTTGGTATTAAAGCAAATTATTCTGCTAGTGATTGGTGGTTGCTAAATCTTAATATAGGCGAAAGCAAAGATGAATTTGACGAAAATTCGCAATCTTATTTTCACACTACCCGTACTGTATATGGTTTGCAAAATAATTTTTTCTTCGATAAACATGAGCTAATAATTGGTTATGAAGAACAAACTGACGATGTGGCTAGTCATACCAGTTATGCAATAGATTCTTTAACTAATAAAGGTATATTTGCTGAATACCAAACTGATTTTGGTTCAATTGATTTATTGCTGGGAGTTCGTCAAGATGATAATGAACAATTTGATAATCATACTACTCAAAATATCAGCTTAGGTTATGTTTTAAATACCAGAATTAGATTTATTGCCAGTTATGGAACGGCTTTCAAAGCTCCATCTTTCAATGAATTATATTTTCCCAATTTTGGTAATTCTAATTTGATACCAGAAGAGTCGGAAAGCTATGAAGTTGGATTGCTAGGAAATCAGCAGTATTATAATTGGTCAGTTAATATTTATAAAACCAAGATTGATAAACTTATTGCTACTAATTTTGATGCAGTAAATAATATCTATTATGCTGATAATATTAATAAAGCTAATATAACTGGTATGGATGGTTCAATCGGCTGGCGACAAAATAATTGGGAATTCAATACTAAAGTGTCTTGGTTAAAACCGGAAGATGATGCAACTGGCAATCTATTACCACGTCGAGCCGAAAAAACTATAAATGTAGAATTAGCTGAAAGACGAGGGCCAATGCGTTTGAGTGTAAGTACGTTAGCTCAGAGCCATAGATATGATGATGCTGCTAATACTAGGCGTTTAGCTGGTTATGGAATTGTAAATTTAGCTGGTGAATATCACTTTAATAAAACTTGGACTTTGAGAGCAAGATTAGAAAATATGTTGGGCAAAGAATATGAAACAGCATATGGGTTCAATACTCCAGACCAATTTTGGTTCTTAAGTTTACATTATCAACGTTAAAAAAGATTTATAAAAGCAAAGCCCACCATTTTTTGAAAAATTGATGGGCTTTATATTCCCGTTTGTATAAAGTACATAAACCACCCCTTTCGTCCCCTCCTTATTTAAGGAGGGGATTAGGGGAGGTTGCATTTAACTGAATCGGGAAGTGCTTTACTCTATCTAGTTCAGATTAGTAGAACAAATCCTTAACAGATTTTCTATTCTCTAGTCATAATGCTAAGCTTCACCACCTTCATTGCCAGTAATAGTAGCACAATATAATGCTGAAAGTTCTAATAGTAAACCAGCATCAGTTGCTTTTGGTAGTGGTTTAGGCATTCCAACCGCATCTTCCCTGTTTGCATTAGAACCTAGTAATTCTAGACCAATCTGTTTTTCCAATGTAATAGTTGGATCAAAGTTACTGTTTTCAGTCCCTCGGATCAAGACTTTTAGGTTTTCATTGCCTCTGATAATAAAACCAACTTGATCAGCATTGCCAGCAGAAGCAATTGTATTGAACCTAGCAATTTTAGATGAACTATCATTTATTATGCAATATTATCAACAGAATAAAATCTAACCTAAAAAATATTATACTCCATACAATTGATAATAGAGACAATCAATTTATCAATAACAATCTATTTTAAAATGAAAAATATTTATCTTAAAATGTTAAATGCTACTGGTATATGTTAAGATTGAAACGTTTATTCAATTTGTCTGTTCAATCATATGGCAAAAATGATATAATTTATCGCAGTAAAAATGGCTTTTTTGTAGAATTTATGGATGCTTAATGCTTGGCGTGCAAAAGCTGTTACAAATGGGTTAAGGGCAACCGGATTGCTCCTACATAACATGATGATTTATAAGGAAATCCCTTATAGTTACCCTCAAATGCCATTAAGTTAAGGGCAGACACGCAGGTCTGCCCTTACATAATATTGTAGGGGCGAACCTATGTGTTCGCCCTGCTTAACTTAATGGCATTGATAGCCTAGGTAAGGTTTTTGCTCATTGATATTATTGAATGAATAGGAATATTAAATGTATGCTGAATTATTAAAACAGTTTGAAAACAGCAAAAATTTAGGTGGTAAAGCATGGCAACATGCGATAAATATTGATTTAATTGAAACAGTTAACATCGAAGATTGTTCATTGCATTGTTTTCATTACCAACAGATGTTAGAAATGTTAATTAAACATCTATTTTAGAAGACAAAAGCAAATATGGTTTATATTCAAGAACCCATAAATTAAATAAACTACTTGAAGAATTAATTGAATATACTACTTTTACAACAAATAAATCAAATTACAGAATGGCGATACAAGTTATCACAGTTTGTGCTGAAGAATATTGTTACAATTTCTTAATAGATTGTGAAGGCTATCATGACAGCGTACAAATTGCCAATGAATTATTAAGAGAATTATTGGAATTTTATAAAAAGTAGACATCTTTCCTAAATAACGAAAGCCATATAATCATGTATAGTGAGTAAGCATAAATTATATTATAACGTAGAGACAAGGCATGCCTTGTCTACTTCATGTAGGATGTAATGAGTTTACGAATTACATCTTTCGAGTCGCATTTAGATACTAACTATTTTGATAATCATAAATAATGCAATTCAATTTCGGTAAAAACTGGTTAAATTTTTCAAAAAGTGCTTTAACATTAGATAAAGTTGCACAAGCACAAGATGACTTTGAAAAACTATTTAATGGAATAGAGTTAAAAGACAAAAGCTTTGTTGATATTGGTTTTGGGCATGGTTTAAGCTTGCTCATTGCTAAACAAAAAGGAGCTTATTGGATGTGACATTAATCCAACTTGTGAAGAAGCACTCAAACAACCTATGATTCATTTTCCACAATATCAAGTATCAGATATTCCTTTAGTAATAGGTTCTATTTTGGAACAGGAGACTATAAAGTTACTAACTGGGGAGGGTAATGATATTGATATAATTCATTCATGGGGTGTTTTACATCACACTGGCAATATGAAAAAATCCATTCAAAATGCTAGTTCTTTAGTGAAAGAAAATGGCTATTTGATTATCTCAATATATAACAAACACTGGACTAGTCCTATTTGGCTGTTTATCAAATGGTTATACAATAAGTTACCTTCACTATTGCAAAAAGCGGTTGCTTATTTATTTTACCCTCTTATTTGGTTAGCAAAATACTTGGTTACTGGAGAAAATCCCACAGAATCGTGGTATGGATTTTTTTTATAATGTGGTTGATTGGGTAGGCGGTTATCCGTATGAATATGCGTTAATAGATGAAGTGGAAAGTTTAGTCAACCAATTAGGCTTTCACACTATAAAAAAAATACCTGCTCAAGTACCAACTGGATGTAACGAGTTTATTTTTAGAAAAAACTGAAAGCGATAAAAAATGAAAAAACAATACAAAACTCCCAACGACTGGTATAATTCCAATAGAAGTCAATTAAGAAAATACAAATCCGAGTGGATTGCTTTCACAAATGATGGCGTTATTGTACATGATAAAGACCTTTTTAAAGTTGCTAAGGCAACCGATAATATTCCAGTCGCTCAATATACCATTGATTATATTTTTGACAGCGATTTTGTCGAACCTGTGCGATTGCTTCCAGTTAGATTTAAAAATGTTAAACGTCATGAATGGCAACCTAAATATCAAGTTATACTGAAAGTGAAAACTTCAAAATCTATTGAAATGTTAGTCGATTCAGGTGCAGATTTCAGTCTCATTCCCGAAGATTTAGGACTTATTCTAGGCTATGAACTTGCGGTAGCTGAAACGCTTAGTCAAGCTGAGGGTATAGGTGGTTGCGTCAATTATGCACTGCGAAATATAGAAATACAACTGGATTCTCATACGTTTACTGCTCCGGTGGCCTGGATGCAAACAGAGGTGTATCAAGATGTTCTTTTAGGCAGAGAAGTGGTATTTGATTTATTTGATGTTGAATTTAAACAAGCGGACGAAAAAATTCTTTTTAAAAAAAGAACAACTGAATGAAGCGAACATTTAGGGGATCGGTAGTTTCACGCACCCGCCCCTAATTCAAAAAAGATGGGTTTCCGCTTCGCTCCTACGCTCACTAAAAAATACTGAAAGGAATTTAAAGTGTCCAAATTACTTAAAATATCATCTACTGCAATAATAATAAGTATAATATTATGCTTGTCAACAGATTATGGGATAATAACTCACTTATTAAGTGATTCAAAAGAGTATTCATCAAATACCGAATTATTAAACTCACTTCATTTAGAAAATTTAGATGACAAGGAAAAAGTGTTAAAGATTTATACAAAAATTTATAAATCATTGAAACACAAATTTACTTATTATTCTTTTTTTGAAAATCCGGTTTCTGTTTTGTTTGAAACACTGATTTTTGCACCACTTTATGAAAAATTTGCAGGTAAAAAATCACAATTTTTTAATACTTTGATAGAACCTTACTTATTGGTTAATATAAAAGGTGGGATTTGTCATCAAAATGCCATCACTATTGTTAAACTTGCTGAAGAACTTGGAATTAAAGGAAGGACTTTATGGATGGGAGGACATGTGGTTGCAGAAGTTTACTATAATAATGCTTGGCATTTGCTTGATGCTAATATGAATGTTCTCTTTAAGAAAGACAACCATATTTTATCTTACAAGAAAATTATAAATGATCCTGATTTAATGTACAGGACTTTAGAAGAAAAGGGTTGGGATAAAACTAAAATTAATAATATCGCAAATATGTATCTTACTACTGATGATAATTATTTTTATCATTTATATCCATTTGAAAAATATGTAAATGTTTATTATTTTCTGACTAGGTTATTTTCTTACACTTTGTATGTTTTATTTCTTTTGGGTATAATTTTTTTCTTTATTAAGGATAATTAATGGATAGTATAATTTATATCAATAATATTGAAATAGTTTTATTGGGTTTGTGTTTACCTTTGTTATTTATCGTTGCTTTTAAAGAAAACAAATCTATTAAAAAAAGTATGATTGTTGTTTTCTTATTAATATTACCTCTATATCTAGCGGTGGAAGGAACAAGTCAATTTTTAACGGTTGATGAAATGTATATGGTTCCAGAAATAGTCAATATAGAATCATCAAATATGCAACAATGGGTAAGAAATAAACAATACAGAACTTCTGCTACAGTCATAGGTACTAGTTTAAGCCTTTTTAAAAATTACACTTATATTGGTAGTCAAATGAATTTTAATGAATTGCAAATGTTAGCTAAAGCAATTCATTGGTTTGTAGGTTTTTTAATTATCATTGCTATGTATATACTTATCAGCAAGCATTATATATCTAAAAAACAGCGTACCAATTATTTTTTAATTTATTTTTATTCAATATTATTACTACCTGTTAATATTCTTGGACTTAAAATTTTCAATTATGATTTGTTGTCAATGTTGTTAAGTGGTTTGGCAATAGTGTTATTACTCATAGCTATAAAAACAAATAATTACAAATATGCTTTGATCAGTGTCATAGTTGCTACAACTGCTGCTCAGGAAAAAATAACAGCTTCACCTATTTTATTACTTACTTGTATATTTTTTGTTTATATTAAGCTCAATAACTTAAAGAAAGTTGATTTTAAAAATGCTTTATATTATTCAGGTTATGGATATTTTGTAACAATTGTCACCAGTCTTATTATGCTGATTATTGTAGGAATGGTCGCAAGAAATGGTGATTTTCCAACTACTAGCTTTGCTGATTTAATTTCTTCTCTACTTTCATATGTATTTATGGTATTAAGAGGAATAGCTGGAGGAGGAACTGGTGGCATAAGTGAATTTGTAAGAATTCTTGTATTTTTTTTGATAGTAATGGCAACAGGTATAGTTGCTTTTATTTTAGTAAAATATAAATCATGGCTCACTTTCCTATTTTCTTCTCCTCCAAGAAAAATAACAGGAATAGCTGTTTTAGTCTTATGTATAGTTGGGATAATTGGTACTTACCAAGTAGAAGCATTTTTATATCCATATTATCCAATTTCACCAGGAAATTATATACCGTCCCATTTCCTTGTCAGTGATCGTATATTGCATATTTGGCATTTTGGGGCTAGTAGTTACTTTGAACATCTCATTTCATATATAGGTTATGCTTATGCTGTATTCGTTAATGCCATTCCGTCGGTTTATTTACTGATAATTTTTCTAGATGTAGTGATTTATCAATCCAATAAACTCCGGTTTGATTGGAATCTTATTTTATTAATGATATTTTTGTTGCCGTTAGTTTACGCAATAACCAGTACGCCAGTGAGTCACAGATATTTTAATATTTTTCTACTGATAGCTATTTTAATCGTTGGATTAAAGTTGAATCATTTGTTAAGTGATTTTAATCAATTAAAACAGAAACTATTAGTTTCTTTATTTGCTGTTTTTTTAATTACAGAAGTTTTGCCTTTCAGACCAGTGTTTGGTGCTTTTCGACCAATTTGGAGTACTTATCCTAATGAATATTTACAAAATCCTATTGTTGGACAAGTAAATCCATCGTCGGTAGGATGGGGAGAGGAACTTTTTCTGGCAGGTAAAAAAATAGAAACCATGATAGAAGCATCAACCGGCAATAAAATTAATCTTCACAAATTTTATCCCGGAGGATGGATTAACATGCCAAAGGGCTTTAATGCACAATATAATTTTCCTAATATTGGTGGATTTACCAAGTCAGATTATTATATAATTAATCGTAGATCTGTTATGGCAGAGAGGGTTGCTATGATTGATGACATAGAACCACTTTTTACCTTATCATATCGTGGCTTTATTCAAACTTGGGTGTATCGAGGTGATCAACTCAAATATAAGAAACAAAAAATTTTATCACAGTGGGAAAGTTCGGCTAAACTTCGTCGTTCTCGTCAAAATAGGCAACAAATAGGCAACAAAAATGAACTCAATCCTTTTTAAAATCAACGAGTATTACAATAGACATCTTGAACAAAAGATTTCTACTTCAATTTTTGCGGGTGGAGGTATAAGTTATTATTTTATAAGTAAAAAAATGTTATACTGGTTTTCCATGTTAAAAGGATTAGTCCTTGATCTTGGCAGTGGTGATCAAAAATGGAAAACTTTTTTTCCAAGTCATATTGACTATCTTGCATTGGATTATCCTCCAGCTGCTTCATCTTGTCCTTGGCGTGAAACTTATCCAGATATTTATGGTGATGGAATGTGTCTGCCATTAAAAAATGAGTGTGTAGATGCTGTCATTAATGTTTTTGTTTTAGAACATGTTGTTTCACCTGAACAAATGATTAAAGAAATTTCAAGGGTTTTAAAAAAAGATGGTTTATTATTATTAACTGGTCCTGGTGATATTCTGATGAGTCATGGTGAACCTGATAACTATTTTAATATGACGCGGTTTGCTTATAAAATGTTATTGGAAAAAAATCATTTACAAATAGAAGAAGAATATTTTCCGAGTCAATTTTGGGTGTCTGTTCTCCATTTGATATACTCTAAAATTGTTAGAAATGATTTTTATAATCGAAATACCTTATTGAAAGGATTGCAGGCATTAGTATTGTTGATTTCTCTATTTGTTTCTCCAATATTGAATGTAATTGCTCTATTTATGGATTTTATAACACCTTTTGATAAGAGAGGGTATTCTACTTATATGGTATTGGCGAAAAAGAAAATTTAATAACAATATGAAAATTTTACATTTAATTGATTCTCTGGATTTTGGTGGTGCACAAATTGTGGTTAAGAACATTTTTGAAAAAAGTGCCAGTAATGATATTTTTCTATTAGCGTTGAGAAAAACCGATAGAACAATAACTATCTTGCATCCTAATATCATTTCCCATGATAGTCAGTCAAGATATTCACCTTTTCCACTATTTCAAATTCAACAAATCATAAAACGGGAAAATATAGACATATTACATTGCCATCTTTTTCGTTCGCAAGTTTTTGGATGGTTTGTAAAAATATTTTTTTGTCCAAAAGTTAAATTGGTTTTTCATGAACATGGACAAATTTTTGGAACTGACACTGGTAATTTGTTGGAAGACAAGCTATTTTTATTGTTTTTAAAATTAGCCAAGAATAAAGTAGATTCATTTATTGCCGTATCTAAAATGACTCGAAGTAAGTTAATGGCAAGAGCTAATATTGATTACCAAAAAATCACAATTTTATATAATCCAGTTGATTTAAAACAATTTAACAAACAATTTTCTGTTGGTAAAAAAAATGCCAATATGTTTATTGTTGGTTTCGCTGGAAGATTAGTTGAAAGGAAAGGAATTGAAGTCTATTTAGAAGCTATTGAAAAAATACTAAAAAAATATGACAATATTATGTTTTTGATAGCAGGAGATGGTCCTAAAAAATCCAAAGTTATTAATTTCATTAGCCAACTTAACCATTCTGATAAGGTTCGTTATTTGGGATATATTCAAGATATGCCTGAGTTTTATTCTAAGTTAGACTGTTTAGTCATTCCTTCTTGGTGGGAAGCTATGCCAATGGTTGTTATCGAAACCCAAATGGCAGGTGTTCCTATTATTGTTTCTTATATTGACGCTTTTAAAGAGTTGATTACTAATAATCATAATGGTATTTTCTTTGAATCCGAAAATGTACGAGATTTAGTGAATAAGATAGAATTACTGTTAAAAGATAAGGATTTGCGCGAGAAGATAATCTATAATGCTTATAAAACATTACACAATTTTGATATTTTAAACTATTTACCAAAACTTGAGCAGTTGTATTCAAGTATTAAAGGAAGTTAAAATATATTAACAGCAAGTGGGTGTCAGAGTAAATTTAATGCGATATAATGATGTCTGTCAAAATTAATTCGAGTTTCACTATTCACTCATTAGGTAGATATGAAATACGGATAATCAAATAATAGATAATGTCCAGAATAATCAATTAATTTTACTCTAACTTTAATTATTTTGCCTGGAGGTAAAAAAAAACAATGAAAAATATTACTTGCCCATTTTGTGATAGTAAAAATATAGAAGAAGTAAAAGCTATTATTTCTCCATTTAATCAAAAAAATTACAAATTAGTAAATTGTGTTGATTGTGAACTACAGTTTTTTACACCTCTAATTTTTGATAAAAATATCTATGAGAATGAAATAATTAATGAATATGCTGATTTTCATAAAGGAAGAGTAGTATTTCCTCCATGGACAAAAGAGGTTATACGTTCGTTAAAAAATTTATCAATTAATTTAAATGATAGAAAAATATTGGAAGTAGGTGCTGGAGATGGTATTAACTATACAGCTTTAAATAAAATATGTTTTATTAAACCTAAAAATTATTACGTGGTAGAATTTGATTCTAAAAGTGTAGAACAGTGTAGAAAAAGGGGAATTATTAATATTATTACGTCAATATTTGATCAATCCACAGCTGCTAAATTTCAGCATAAATTTGATGTAATATTGTTATTGGAAGTGCTAGAATATCAAATAAATCCTAAACAATTTATCAATTCGGTATTCAATCTTTTAAATGAAGATGGCTTGGTTGTAATAACTGTTCCCAATAGAGAAAGGTTTTTTTCAACTACGTTGAAATTCAAGGAGATTTACCACCTCATCACTTTTTACGCTTTAATAAAACTTTTTTTAGGAAAAATTTTGTTAATTCTTTATACCATGTAAAAGATTTTAACTATCAGTTTAAAATAAAAAACATAAAAGAGGCTGCTTTAAAATTAACCTCAATGTTCAGAATCAATTGTAAAGGATGGGCATTATTTGTACTGTTAATTCCTATTATTAAATTTATGATGGGAGTTCTGGCTAAGATTAAGAAGGTATTGTCATTATTTTAAATAATAACAATAACTTATTGAAAACAAAGGAAATTTAAGATGTTAAAAATTATTAAGCGAATTTTTGAACTTACATTTGATTTGATAAAAGGGAAAGAATATCCTCGATTTACTTTAGCTGAAGTTATCTGTAGAATTATTTATCCTAAATATAAATTTAGCGAGTTTGGGATGATATATTTAGAAGATGAGAAATTTTTAGATTGGTATAAACGTTATGTTTCAAAGTATAATTTTCATTCTTTGGATAGAAAGTATACTCTAAATGAACTGATAAAGTTGACTCTGGATGTTGAAGGCGATACCGTAGAATGCGGTGCTTTTCAAGGTGCATCATCCTATTTGATTTGTGAAAATATAAAACACACAGAAAAACAACATCATATTTTTGATTCTTTTGAAGGGCTTTGTGAACCTGAACCAAAGGATGGGAGTTGGTGGAAAAAGGGAGCATTTGATACCTCAGATGAAATTATCAAAAGTAATTTAAATTGTTTTGATAATGTTCATTATTACAAAAGTTGGATTCCTACACGTTTTTCTGAAGTAGAGAATTTATCATTTTCATTTGTACATATTGATGTTGATCTTTACCAAGCTACCAAGGATTCAGTAGACTTTTTCTATGAAAAAATTTCAAATGGTGGAATTTTTCTGTTTGATGATTATGGATTTAATACGTGTCCAGGAGCTAAACTAGCTATTGACGAGTTTTTCCATGACAAGCAGGAAAAAATTATTTTATTACCCACAGGACAGTCTTTTGTCATAAAAAAATGAGAAAAAAGTTAATGTTGATACTGAAAATTACTTTTTCATTCAGTTTCATCGCATTTATAGTTTACAACTATACCAATATTAATAATGCGAATTAAGGCTTGAAATAAATACTATTAAATAAATAGCTTTTAGCTCTTAATTCGCATTAATGATTTCATTCAAAAGGTATTAAAATTATGAAAAAACCAAATTTTTTCTTGGTAGGTGCTCCGAAATGTGGAACAACCACATTAAATAAATACCTCAAATCTCACCCTGAAATATTTATGATCAGAAAAGAATCTCATTACTTTAATACAGATATGCAGGTGGGAGCCAGAATGTTTACTCAATTAAAAGCATATTTAGAGCTTTACAAAACATGTAAACCAACGCACCTTGCTGTTGGAGAAGCTTCGGTTTGGTACCTATTTTTCTCTAAGGCATTGTCTAATATTTACCAATTTAATGAGAATGCAAAAATTATTGTTATGGTACGTAATCCAATAGAGATGACTTTTTCTTTATTCTCACAATTAAGGTATAATCTTCAAGAAGATCAAGAAAGTTTTGAGAAAGCCTGGTATCTTCAGGAAATAAGAAAACAAGGAAAAATGTTGCCATCTCACATTTATGAACCCAAACGTTTACAATATGGTAAAGTAGGTAGATTAGGCGACCAACTTGAACGAGCTTATTCTATTTTTCCTGGAGAACAAATAAAAGTTATTGTATTTGATGACTTTGTAACAGATACAAGACGTATTTATCAGGAAACATTGTTATTTTTAGGAATAAGTGATGATGGTAGAACAGAGTTCCAAAAATTCAATAAGAATAAAGTATATAATATTCAATGGTTACATCAATTTATACAAAAACCACCCAAAGTTTTAAAAAAAATTCTTAATCGTTGGAGATATGTGCGTGATTTTAAAAATGTTATAATGGATTCAATTGAGAACTTGAATCAAACAGAAATTCAACGTTCACCTCTATCAGATGATTTTTGCCAAGAATTAGCTGATTACTTTCATGATGATGTAAAAAAACTATCCAAATTATTAGATAGAGATTTAATGCACTGGGTTGAGTAAGTATCTTTATGCAACAAAAATCAAAGAAAAAAATTTTCTTTATTTTAAAACTATGTTTATCAATCGCTATAATTGCCTATGTTTTATACAATTACATAAATATTGATGAATTTATTTTATCTCTTAAGAATATCAATATTTTTATTTTGCCCTTATTTATTATCCTGCATTATTTCAAAAGAGCCATTATTGCCTACCAAATAAAAATAGCCTTAATTCCTTTCCAAATTCATATTCCTACATACAATATTTTTAAAATTCATCTCATTGCGACATTCTATGGACTTATTCTTCCTGGTAGTATTGCTGGAGGAGGAGTAAGTTGGTATCTGCTTTCTAAAGACAATGGCAAACGTGCTGAAGTAGCTAGTATACTTATTTACCTTCAAATACTGAACCTTATAACCCTTTTGCCATTTGCATTGATAGGTATTTATTTTGAGCCACAATTAAAATCATATAATATTGAAATTTATGTGTTTATATTGTCATTATTACTTATTTGTATGTTAATTCCTTTTTTTATACGTCCTGTTGCCAAAATATTTGAATCTTTGTTTAACACTATAATATCATTAATACCTAGCAATTCTTTATCAAAACGTATATCAGAAGCTAATCATAATGTTTGGAATGCTATCCATATAACTGGCAAAATGAATTTTATTTTTCAAAGCAAAATTATTATCATATCTTTTATTTCCCAAATTTTAGGCATTGTTGCAATGTATCTTGCTTTGATAACAGTAAATATTGAATTACCAATTTTAACAGCCACTTGGTTAGTGGCATTATTAACTATTATTGCAATGCTTCCAATCACGATTGCCGGAATAGGAGTGCGAGACATAAGTTTAATTTTTATTTTAGGTACATTTTATGCTATACCATCAGAATCTGCTGTGATACTTTCTACATTATTCCTATTTGTTGGTATGATTTTTTTTGGTCTAATTTTAGGTGGCTATTATGCGATAACTTTTGGGAAAAAAAGTAATGCTTTAAAGTAACTTCTTCCGAAATGTTTTTGCCAAATTATAGGCATGGTAGAGTTATAGCATTTTCCATATACTTCTCCTCCTAAGTTAGGAAAAATGCCATTAAATTAAGGGCAACCATAAAGGATTGCACCTACATAACGTGATTATTTGTAGGGTAATCTCTTGTGGTTACCCTTTAAATATCATTCCCGTGAAGCTTGTCCGCTAGATTGGCGAACGGGAATCTAGATACTCTGGATACCCACTTTCGTCAATGCTATTAAGTTAAGGGCAGACACGCAGGTCTGCCCCTACAATAAGGGCAACCATAAAGGATTGCCCCTACATAACGTGATTATTTGTAGGGGTAATCCCTTGTGGTTACCCTAATTAATTTCTTAATGGCATTGTTCCTAAACTAAGAGAGGAACAAGCTATTACTTTGCTAACTTATGCTTCCTATCTAATATCCTGGCAAACCCTCGGCGTGGTGGTTTTACAGTTTTACTAGTAATAGCTTGAGATTGATAAATGACATTAAAACTAGTGCTGAAATTGATATTACTGCGGTTATTTCTGACATTAATGGTAGTAGGTTGATATATCGTTGAAAATGCTCCACAAGCTTCTCCTTCATCACAAATAAAACCATCGTTATTAGAGTCACTACCAGCTGCAATAATATATTCACCAGCTTCTACATCATCAAACCGGAAAAAATACGAGCCATTTCTCACTTCAGCTTGTACTTCTTGAATTGAATCTAAAGTACCTGGATCAACTAATAAAATATAATGTAAACCAGCATTACCACTAGTATCACTAGAATTACTAACTTGTAAAATTACTGGTACTCGAACTACGTTTACATCAGAAGTAATAGTAATAGTTGCAGTATAAGTTCCAGTTGTTAACACATTTCTATCAACAGTGATAGTATAATCGCCTAATCCATTGCCATTTACAAATAAAAATCCACCAGAATTCTCAGCAATATCAAGTATTTCTAAATTTCCATCTCCCCAGTTAGTTACCGATAAAGTGGTAGAGTTAGAAGTTGTACCAAAATTTAATGATTTAGGATTGGCTACTAAAAATGGTGGAGCGACTGGCAATACCACTTCTCCTCCAGTATTTAAACTACTTGCAGCAGCTACTGCTTTTCTTGCATTGATTAATCCATGACCAAACTTATCATCACGTCCATCAACTCCTAAATCATCAGTCATTTTTCCATTTGCCAATAAATCATCTACATTTTGTGGAGTCAAATTTGGATTAACTGCTTTCATTAATGAAATTATGCCAGATACATGTGGAGCAGCCATTGAAGTACCCATTGCATAATTATAAGAAAATTCCATCTGTAAATTTTGAGCGGTTGTATCATTTCCCATGGTGCTGATGATTGCGTCTGGATTACCATCCCCATTAGAATCTGGAGTATTATCACCACCAGGAGCTACCACATCTAAATAACTACCATAGTTAGAGTAAGAAGCTCGTTGTTTATTAATATTTACTGCTCCAACTGAAATAACACTATCTAATGATGCGGGAAACATTGGAATATCAGTATCCCCATTACCAGAAGCTGCTACTACAATTATACCTTCATTGCGGACTTCTTCCATTAATCGTTGTGTGCCTTCAGAAAATGCTCCTCCACCTAAACTAAGGTTGATAATATCAGCTGGATAAGCCGGTACAGTACCAGAATCATTGGGTAAACCTGCTGCATAACGGATTGCTTGTTCAATGTCGTATTCAGTACCGCTACCACCTTTACCTAAAGCTCGTAATGGCATTATGCTAGTGTTCCAACTGACTCCAGCGATACCTTCATTATTATTAGATTGAGCCGCTATAATTCCCGCAACATGAGTTCCATGAAAAGAACTACCACCTGGTAATTGATCACCTGGATCATTTGGATTGGTATCAATTCCACGATCACTATCTATCTCGGAGTAGCGACTTCTAACAAAATCATAACCTGGTACTAATTTATTTTCTAAATCTGGATGGCCAAGTAATATTCCGGTATCTGGTATTGCGACTATGACTGAAGAGTCTCCAGTGGTAAAGTCCCAAGCTTGGGGTAACTCAATCATAGAATGATTCCATTGATACCGATACAGAGTGTCATTAGGTGTGGTTTGCAATGACTTCCATTTATAGTTTGGAGCTGCTGCAATACCTTCCTTCCGTAAACGCTTTATCTCCATTAACGTATTATATTTCTCCTCTAATTCTGGAGTAATAAATTTGGTTAAAATTGATTTATCTGTAATTGATTGGGTTTTAATAGTATCAAAATTTACTAACATACGTCTGTTTGAATCTGAACTTTGAATAGTAACTCCATTAGCTAATTTTTGAATCTTAGAAGATGGTTGAATTATCGCTTCATTGGGCATAAAATCATGGCTTAAATTAAAGTTAACTGAATTAATATAAGTATTCTGCCCTATAGTCAATACATAGTTAGAAGCTCCAGAGTGGGCTTGAACCTGCACAAAATAATGACCATCGGCTGGAACTATAATATTTTCTGTTTTACCATCGCCAACAGAAGCATTTAGAATCAGACCATTTCTATTTAACAGAGCCAAATCTAAATCATTCCCAAGTAAATCTTGATTAGTAACAAATAATGTGATAATTTGTCCTGCTCGCAAATCAACTGCAAAAAAATCATCCCAGTCTCCAGCTTCATAAAAACGTCCATCTGGCCCAGTGTATGACTGATTAACATAACCACCTAAAATTACTGGATTAGGAATTGATTGGGCTTCATATATATTGTTATTGGATAGCTCTCTGGTTTCAATATCATTTACGTCACTATCCCTAGCAGTGTTACTACCTACGGATATATTTCCACTTAAACTAAAATTTGTACTGCTACTTTCATCGCTACTATCACTGCCACCACAACCAGTAATAAGAATAAGTAATATAAAACTGATAATATATTTAATTAACATAATAATTCCTTAGTTTAGATAAATAAAGCCCTGTAGTAATTAACCATACCACAGAGCTTCGTCATTCTAACATTTGAGCATCCTATTTGTCAGCAGCACCCATGACTTTACATACAGTCTGTTCATTATCAATTACAACTTTTAATTGTCTTCTTAATTGATACATAGCTAATACAAAATCAAACAAGAATTTTTGATATTTGTCATCTGTAGCTATACCTATTTCAGCTCGTCTATGAATACAATGACTAGGCATATTGTAAGCATTTACATAAGCCACTCCATTGTCAAGATATAAATTCCAATTTTGTAACATTGGAGTCCAATATGATGTCGCAAAAGCAGGTAATGGTGTCAATAGTAAACAGAAAACAACTAAATATTTTTTGATAAGCATTCAAATAGCCTCGAATTTAACGATTGGTAATATATATTCAACATAGTTTTTTAACAATTTAAATAATTACCGGTGTAACAAGCATATTGCCTGATATAAACCACTTAAAATATCTTTCTAATAGTAATGTTACGCACCGTACTTCAAGATTGGCCAACTACAAAGGATTAAATTTCTCTGTAGAGACAAGGCATGCCTTGTTTCTACTACTAAAAAAAGCTCTTTGCGTAACATTAGTAAATAATACATCTAATCTTTATGTCAGTCAACGATTTGATGAACATACTGGACAATCTGGGTCTTTTGGTAATTTTATGCTACGCCAATGATTTTGATAAGCATCAAATAAAAGTAATTTTCCACAAAGAGTTTTGCCTATATTTAATAATATTTTAATTACTTCAATTGCTTGAATACTACCAACAACTCCCACTAATGGAGCAAGAATACCAGCTTCACTACAAGTTTCTGCCTGTTCATTTTCATCATCATATAAACAACGATAACAAGGACTATTTTTGGGTAAAAATACTGCAACCTGTCCACTCCAACGCAAAGCTGCTCCAGATACCAATGGTATATTATTACGCACACATATGGAATTAATAATAAACCGAGTAGTAAAATTATCGCTACAATCTACTGCTACATCAATATGATTAATTATAGTTTGGAGAAAAACTTCATCAATATGTTGATTGTAAATGGTAATTTTTATATTTGGGTTTATTTTTTGTACTGTATTTCGAGCCGAGTTTACTTTATATTCTCCAATATTACTATGAATAATTTGCCTTTGTAAATTGGATAAATCAACTTGATCAAAATCTACCAATACCAAATGGCCAACTCTAGCTGCTGCTAAATACATTGCTACTGGTGAACCCAATCCACCTAATCCTATTATTAAAACAGTTTTTGCTGTTGTAAGTTGGTCTTTCATTTTTTGCTAAGTAGGAATGAATGTAGGATACAAATTGCATCAATTTGTAGGGTTACTCTACCACCAATGCCATTAAGTTAAGGGCAGACACGCAGGTCTGCCCCTACATAATATATTTCAATATTGTAGGGGCGAACCTATATGTTCGCCCTGCTTAACTTAATGGCATTGATACCCTACCACTCTATAAAATAACAATGGTATCTATCCGAAGATGAATATCTTTACCTGTTAAAATATATCCTCCACCAAGTACTAATCCAAGAAATAATAATAAACTTAGCCAAGATGGTAACCATGAAAAAAATGCTATGATTAAAGCTAAAATACCAGATATATATAGAATATCCGTGCCAACTGAGTTTAAAGCATCATACATTGGTCTAAATATTTCTGGGAACATTGTATTTAATGATGGATAGGAAGATGCTAATAATAATAGAAAAACTCCAATAAAAGCAAAACCAAAAGCTCTCATTACATATCTCCTTAAAATGGTAATTTTAATGTATTGTCTATTGTTAAAAATTGTTGCCGAAATTGATTTTGAATTGCTTCCAAAACTGTTTGGTTGTCAGCTTCAAAACGAATTACTAAACATGGTGTAGTATTAGAAGGGCGTACTAAACCCCAACCATCTGTAAAATCTGCTCTTATTCCATCAACTGTAGATATTTTCGCATCAGAAAACTTAAAAGTGTCCATTACTTTTTTCATTAATTCATAATGTTCTCCAAACTCATCCAATTCTAATTTTAATTCTGGAGTATTTACTGAATTTGGCAAACTAGCAAAAACTTCAGTTGGAGAACGTTTATCCTTAGCTAAAATTTCTAACAAGCGAGCTGCTGTGTATATTGCATCATCAAAGCCATACCAACGTTCTTTAAAGAAAATATGCCCACTCATTTCTCCCGCTAACAAAGCCCCAGTACTTTTCATCTTAGATTTAATCAAAGAATGACCAGTTTTCCACATGGTAGCTTTCCCACCCTGTTTTTCAATAGCAGCAGCTAGATGATTACTACATTTTACATCATAAATTATTTCACTTCCTGGTTCACGTTGCAATAAATCAGTAGCGTATAAAATCATTTGTCGATCCGGCCAAATTACTTCGCCAGTAGCATCAACAACTCCTAACCTATCACCATCACCATCAAATGCTAAACCTAAGTCTGCACCTTCAGATTGCACGGTATTTATTAAATCTTCTAAATTTTTGGGAACGCTTGGATCAGGATGATGATTAGGGAAGTTACCATCTACTTCACAAAATAATTTCACCACTTTACAACCCAAAATTTCGATTAAATGTGGGGCAATTGCTCCAGCAACTCCATTCCCACAATCTACTACTACTTTAAATGGTCTCTCTAATTTAATATCTTTATGAATATTTGAAATATAGGCCTGATGTACATCAGCTATATGCCGAGAACCATCACCAGTAATTAAATTATTAGTATCTATACGTTTTTTTAAGGCTTGAATTGAATCTTCAGATAAAGTTTCACCAGCTATCATAATCTTTAACCCATTGTAATTAGGTGGATTATGGCTGCCAGTTAACATTACACCAGTGCCAGTTTTTAAATAAAAAGTAGCGAAATATAATAAAGGTGTTGGCATCATACCAATATCAATAACTTCCCGACCAGCCATTTGCAGACCAGTAATTAATGCCTCTATTAAATCTGGGCCAGATAAGCGTCCATCTCTAGCAACCACAACTTTAGCTTGATCACGTTGTGCTGCTTCGCTACCTATAGCTTGGCCAATTTTAGTAACTATTTCTGGAGTTAAAGTATCATCAACAATACCACGAATATCGTAGGCTTTAAAAATAGACATGTTTTAACCTGTTTTTTTATGGAGCTAATATATAATTTGAGGAGTTCAAACTTTAAGATGTACCTTACCTACAAATTATTCTAACTAGATACTCAATGCCATTAAGTTAAGCAGGGCGAACACATAGGTTCGCCCCTACAATATTATGTAGGGGCAGACCTGCTGCCCTTAACTTAA
>JASFYV010000203.1:0-3513 GCA_045046925.1 Candidatus Marithrix sp.
TTTTAACTAAGGTGATAGAAGTTTTATCACCCCAGGGAGCTTACCCCTTAAACATAACCAAAGCCTGATTTTGTGGTTTTGGCGTTTTTTAGTAAGAGAAACTCATAGGGAAGTTATAATTTTTAACCCATAGTATTTCTAATATTTCATCACACCTCCAGTAAAGTCTAAAACTGGAAATATCAATAAACCTAAAAAAGAATCATACCACAATTATCAAAATTAGAAGTTTTAAGAAAACTCATAAATACCTGATTTTTATCATTATTCAAATTTCATATAATGTTTAATTTCAACAAAATTATCATTAAGCTTTCAAAAATTTCGAGGCATTCATATAGCTAGTTTATATCTTTCACTTAATAAATTATTAGTGTAATAGATTTATTTAACCTGTTATCTTAAAATTAAAACTATATAACTAATAATTAGGTAATTAATATGCAATTCGATACAACACCTATTCTAAAGAAAACTTGGAGACGATTGATTATTACTTCTGGCCTAATAATCATATTATTATCATCATTTACTTATGCATCAATTTTATTAATACCAAAAGAATATCAAGTAAAAGCAGTATATTTATTAAATTTTTCTAAATTTACTCGATGGCCAGAATCTTCATTTACTGATCCAACAACTCCAATTAGTATTTGCATATTAGGAAAAAATCCATTTGAAGATTTTGAAGTGCTTATTAAAGATAAAATTATTAAAGGGCGTAATGTTAAAGTTGAATATATTGACAATTTTAGAACATCTAATAATTGCCAAATATTGTTTGTTAGTAGGTCAGAGCAGGAGAAACAAATGAAAATTTTAGCTTACATAAAACAATATCCAGTCCTTACTGTTAGTGATATCAAGAATTTTATAATGTGTGGTGGAATGATTCAGTTTTATATTCAGGATAAAAAAGTAAGGTTTATGGTTGCTCCAGAAAAGCTAACAAAAGTTGGAATAACTGCCAATGCAAATTTACTTCGAGTTGCGAAGATTGTTAAATAATTCAAAGAGGCAAAATCTATGTTTAATATCAATCAACGCTTATTATTTGGTGTATTTATATTAATATTAACAATCCCAAATCATGCTTATGACGATTCAGAATCACAAACTATTTTTAAATATTTAACCAGCTTAAGTTTAGAAGAATTAGGGGAAGTGGAAATTACTCCGTCCAATATTTTTGACTCTGTTACAGAGGTTAAAGAATTGAGCATTACCATTGCAACTAAGCAATCAGTGACTAGCATTATTACTACTTTTGATATCGAAGTAATTAAAGCTTTAGATTTAGATGAAATAGTGAAAACTGTATCAGGACTGCACATACCAAGAAAAGGTTATTTTCATACTCCTATTTACAATTTTCAGTTGAATACAGAAAATGATTCTAAAACTTTAATGCTAGTTAATGGTATCCCAATAGCTAGTTTATTTTTTTTTAAAAATTAAGTTAAACAACTTTTTACGAACTGTAAAATGTAATGAGTATACGAATTACATCTTCATGCAATTTATTCTACATTTAGATAAATATCCAATAATTGAGTAATCTCAAACTAGTATTATATATAATTGGTTACAATATTTTAATTATGATTCACTCAGAAAAAAGTTTGAGGATAATAATCTTAAAATTATCAATACTAAATTTCGGTTCTGAATCTTTGAAATTTGCTGTTGTGGCAGAGAAAATTTAGATTACTTATCAGCTAAATAAGTGATTAATCTAATTTTAAGGAGCAGTTCAATGCAACAAATAATTATTATTTTATTAGTTTTATCTAGCAATTTATGGGCTGAAGATAATTTTCCTCCCCCATTTACTGCTGAGTATTCATTATATGCAAAAGGAATTCCGGTTGGTAAAGGAACTCGTACTCTGAGTGTTGGAAAAGACGGTAAATTTGAATTTGAAAGTGTAGCTAAAACTACTGGTTTGGCTGCTCTTTTTAAAGATATTAGTATTAAAGAACGCAGTATATTTATTAAAGAAGATGATAAAATCCGGCCGTTAGAATATATTTATTATCAAACTGGTAAAAAATCTCGGCTAACAATAGTTCTATTTGATTGGTTACGAAATATGGCAACCAATAAATTTAAAGGCCAAACTCATAGTATAAAGTTAGAAGAGAATACCTTAGACAGATTGCTATATCAAGTAGTATTAATGCAGGAATTACAACAGGGTAAACGGAAATTACAATATAAAGTTGCTAATAAAGGCAAGATTAGTATTTATACTCCTAAATTTCTTGGTAAGGAGTCTATTGATACTGGTATGGGTACGTTTGAAACTTTAAAATATGAACGAGTATCAAATAAACGCCGAACTACCTTATGGTGTGCCGCAAAATTACATTATTTACCAGTGCAAGTTGAACATATCGAAAAAGATGGAGATGTGTTTAGTATGTCATTACAATGGGTAAAAGGATTATAATGAAGGCAATGATTCTTGCAGCTGGGCGTGGAGAAAGAATGCGACCTTTGACAGATAAAATTCCAAAACCTTTATTAAAAGTAAAAGATAAATGCTTAATTGAATACCATTTGAATAATTTAGTTACGGCTGGTTTCACTGAAATAGTGATTAATCATGCGTATTTAGGTAAACAAATTGAGCAAACTTTAGGTGATGGCCGACATTATGGGGCTAAAATATTCTATTCACCAGAAACTACTGCATTAGAAACTGGTGGAGGAATCTTTCAGGCTTTACCATTATTAGGTAAGTCACCTTTTTTAGTAGTAAATAGTGATATTTGGTGTGCTTATCCATTTGCTGATCTAATTTGTATTCCGACTAAACTAGCTCATCTAATTTTAGTTGATAATCCGCCACATAACTTACATGGTGATTTCCATTTACAACAGCAACAAGTTTATCCAACTGGTGTTCCTTGTTTAACTTTTAGTGGTATTGGAATTTATCATCCCGATCTGTTTAATAATTGTACTACTGGCCGTTTTTCTCTAGTTCCTTTATTAATTAAAGCCATGCAAATTGGTCAAGTAACAGGTGAACATTATCAAGATCAATGGCTAGATATTGGAACTCCAGAACGTTTGCAACAATTACAAAATTCTTAATTCAGTTGCTAAAAATTTAAATGTCCGCTCTGTGACTATTTATAGGTCTACACGTGGTAGTTACGGGGCTTCATGGGGACACTGGCAAATTGCTTTGGCTTATGCAAAGTATCTTTCTCCTGAATTGCATATGCACGTTAATGAAATTTATATGCGTTATCAAACTGGTGATATTGCACTTGCTGATGAAGTTGCGGATAAGATGACTCCTGAACAACAGGAATTACATGCTGCTCGTACTTTGGGTAAGGTTGCTAGGAACTTTTTGACTAAAACTCTTGAAGAGCATGAAGTAAGCAGTTATGGCTATGTTCATTGTACTAATGATACTTACAAAGGGTTGTTTGGTAAGACTGCTAAAAAGTTACGTGAAGACAGGAATCTACCAGCTAGAAAAAATGTTAGGGA
>JASFYV010000204.1:0-3875 GCA_045046925.1 Candidatus Marithrix sp.
AGAAATATAACTGCATGATATTTATTAATATAAATTTAGCTTATAACTATTATAAATAATTTTAATTAAATATATCATAATGATTTATAAACATAAAAAATTGGCATGGGTATGGTAGGTAGTTACAATAATTTAAGGAACTATTACTGAATTTAATTAAGAATTGCTATATAGTTTTGAAGTTTTACATTTATATCTGTTATAATTAAGGTCAAATTTTATAGCATCTAAAATAACAATCATTCACGAAAAAATTATAATCTTTAAAATATTAATAAAAATGAGTATAGAAAATAGAACGTTAGCTTTAGCTGGTATGTTTCAATCTGCTGAATTAGTACAAAAAATTTCTCAAAAAGGTTTGTTTGATCAAAATCCATTTGAGGCTAGTGTTAATAGTCTAATAAAGTTAGATGCTGATTCTGTGGTTGATGTGTATGATGGAATTGGCCAAATTAGTACTGGATTACGAGTATTGATTGACCAGTTGGGAAATGAACGAAAAAACATGGAAATTATGCAACATGTGTTGGGGATGATATTTTTAGAACGTAAATTAATCAAAGAACCTAACATGCTAAAACATATTCAAACTGAAATTGCAACGGTTAAAATTAAAATAGAAGAACTTTCAATTAATCATCCTGAAGTGTTACAGCATTTAGCTGAAATATATACCCAAACTATAAGCAAATTTGATTATCGCATTAAAATTAATGGAGATAAGATTTTTTTAGATAATAAAAATAATGTTGATAAAATAAGAGCTTTATTACTGGCTGGAATTAGATCAGCAGTATTGTGGCAACAGAAAGGAGGCCGTAAATGGCAATTTGTATTTTCTCGTCGCAAAACTGTAAGTACAGCTAGAAATCTATTAAATAATATAAAAGCAACTTAAATTAATTACTCAAATTTGATTTTAATCTTTAAGTCAAGTATTATCAACAAGATTAAAGGTTAGCTTTTCTACATGTTTGATATTTATTATTAAATTGTAAAGTAAATCAGTTTAGCTTTTAATAAACTTAATGAATTTACTAAGACCAGGCTACTGTTTAAGGGAATTAACTCTCAATTCTTTAATAATTTTAGATTCTTAAATAACTATCAATATAATTCGGTAAAAAGTTCTTAATTTGTAAACCATATATGAATAACCTAATTAGTCAATCTCACATTTGGACTACTCTTAAAAATCATCAAAAATATTTAGCCCCAGTACAAATGCAAGATTTATTCGCATTAAATGAACATCGTTACGAAGATTTTTCAGTTGAAGCTTGTGATTTATTATTAGATTATTCTAAAAACCGTTTAACTAAGGATACGTTAAATTTATTACAACAGTTAGCGACTAAAGTTAATTTAGAAACTTGGGTTCAAAAATTATTTACAGGGGAATTAGTTAATAATACTGAACATCGAGCCGCTTTACATGTTGCATTACGCAATCGTTCTAATACCCAAATTATTGTAAACGGCAAAGATGTTATGCCAGAAGTTAATTTAGTATTAGAAAAAATGCGTAACTTTAGTAATTCAATACGTAATGGCGAATGGCGTGGTTATACTGGAAAAACTATTGAAAATATAGTTAACATTGGAATAGGTGGTTCTGATTTAGGCCCAGCAATGGTAACTAGAGCTTTGCGAATTTATCAGCACCCTCGTTTACACAGTTATTTTGTATCTAACGTTGATAATAGTCATTTAGGTGATATTTTAACAAGAATTAATCCAGAAACAACATTATTTATTATTGCATCAAAAACTTTTACCACTCAAGAAACTTTATTAAATGCTCATACTGCAAGAAATTGGTTGATTGAACAATTAGGTGATGCTAGTGCAGTTGCTAAACATTTTGTTGCTGTCAGTACTGCTACCAAAAAAGTTACTGAATTTGGTATTGATCCAGTTAATATGTTTGAGTTTTGGGACTGGGTTGGAGGTCGATATTCATTGTGGTCAGCAATTGGATTGCCGATTGCCGTAATGATAGGTATGGAAAGGTTTGAAGAATTATTAACTGGAGCTCATAAATTAGACCAACATTTTGCTACAGCTCCAGTATTAGAAAATTTACCAATGCTAATGGGCTTAATTGATGTTTGGTACAGTAGTTTTTTTAATACCACTAGTCAAGCCGTATTACCATATGATTACCCATTGAAATTATTTCCTGCTTATCTACAACAGTTAGTAATGGAAAGTCTTGGTAAACGAGTGACTAGAGATGGTAATACAGTTGATTACACTACTTGTCCAGTAATCTGGGGAGCTCCTGGCAATAATGGTCAACATGCTTTTTATCAATTACTACATCAAGGTACTCATATTATTCCTACCGATTTTATTGTTGCAATTGAAAGCCATTATAACTTATCAGAACATCAAGATGCTGTTTTATCTAATGCTTTAGCACAAAGCCATGCTTTAATGATGGGAAGAAATTTAGAAAAAACTAAGCAAAGTCTAGTTAATATGGGAGTAGATGATCTATCCCAGCAATTACCACATAGAGTTTTTCCAGGTAATCAACCTAGCAATACTATACTTTACAAAAAATTAACTCCTCAAATATTAGGTTCATTAATCGCTCTATATGAACATAAGGTTTTTGTACAAAGCGTTTGTTGGGGAATTAATCCATTTGACCAATGGGGAGTCGAACTAGGCAAAAACGTAGCAAACATGTTATTACCATCCTTGCAGTCAAAAAGTGATGGTATAATTGATCATCATGATTCTTCCACCAATGGTTTATTAAATTATATAAAAACTCATCGTGATAATGTACTATAATTTCAGTTTACAAAAACTATGCTTTGGTATATTTATTGCTAAAAATTACGTGTAATTTAACAACATTTATAATAAATTGTTATGTTTAAAGCACTTATCAATACAATCGTTTTACTTATTTTATTACTTTTTAATACAGCTTTGTTCACTTGGTGTGTTAACCAATTGAATTGGGATAAAACCAAACCGGAAAAAATTTTGATTGCTAATGTACAAGCAAAATCTATTGTTAAACCAATTAAACAGGTGATTACCCAACGACCTATTCGTCCTTCAAAATATATTGCTCCTTCTACTCATAAAGGCCAACCAATAGGAAGTTTAGATTTACAATTTCAATCAACAAACATCCAATTTGAAATTAAAGAACGTTCTAAACTTAAGAAGTTATTGAAAGATTTAGATATAAGTTCAAGTAATTCGGTATTAATATTTTCTGGATCTGTCACATCAGAAAACAATATATCAGCACCCCAAATTTCCAAATTACGGGTTCAAACAGTAGCAAGGGTTATTTATCCTTATACTCAAACTGTTAAAATGTTTTATCGACCTTCTATTAAAGAAGGAACTGTGATTGTAGAATTTTTTAAACCAACTGAAAAATAAAAGTTGGACGATTTTTGGATTTTTGATATTACAAAGGATAATTCCATAGTTTTGAAAAAAAGAGAGATTCAGAATTTTTAGTGAAAACACCATAATATATAATGGTATAAATAAACTTATAGCATTTTCTAATTGAATATATTACAGTTAAATAACTAGAGTTACGCAGAGCTAATTAAAATACACATGTAGGATGCAGAACAAATTGATTACATCTGGTAAATTGGACTTATTTAATATAATTCATATACTCATTAATCCTATGTGAGATATATATAATAGTCTGCGTAACTTCAGTAATTAAATAGATTAAATTCCCAAGTAAAAATGCTTTTAACAGTTAAGTAACTTAATTATTAGGTAACTACCTACCATACCCATACCAACTATTTTAAATATTTATCAATAAGTTATAAGTTTGTTATAATGCCATGTTTTTAGTATAAGAAATGTAACTA
>JASFYV010000205.1:0-35391 GCA_045046925.1 Candidatus Marithrix sp.
TAGATTTAATTTATGACTGTTATAAATAATTTTAATTAAACGTATCGTAATGATTTATAAACATAAAAAGTTGGCATGGGCATGGTAGGTAGTTACGAAACTATACTATTAATTGACGGGGTTATCTCAATGTAGGCTTGTTCTACCTTCTTTTTAACCGAAAACCCAGTTGTTTGATAATGTTATACCCTTGTTGAACATCAAAGGGTATCCGCAGACCAAGTAATTTTACCTGAATCTGCTAATATAAGCATAGAACATATTGTTAAAACTAAATATACGATGATTTGATGAATACACTTAGTACTACTCACAGTTATTTTTCCTTATGGATGTGTATAAAATAAAGTTTGATTATTAGTTAAATAAAATGATAGTATCCGAAACTTTTAATGTTAAGATAATAACCAAACTATAATACATAATTAGTAATCAAATTTTATTTATAAATATCTCTTATAAAATATTAATTTAATAAACAATTTTTATAACGGCAAAAAATATACCATTTCTTAGCTTATATGTAATATATTGTTTTTAAAGATATTGCTATTTTATTAAAATTATCATTAATTCCAAAATCTGGAATTTTACCAAAAATGGAACAATGAACTAAATCTATGAAAACTAATATTAACGTTAATGAAGTATTCTTTAAAAAAGCTTAAAAAATCTTTAATTCATGTGGGATTGCTGTTAACGAATCTATAAATTTATTTTTAACAAAAGGTTTCAATGGAAAAAACTATTCTATTTGAATTAAACAACCCATCAGATGAATTACTGAATAGAATTCAAGATACTGAAAATTTAATCAAATATCAGTTATCATATGAATTATTTGACGATTTAGGAATATAAAAATTGTAATTACTCAGTCCCCTTGACAAACGAGAAAAAATAATTTAAATAGGACTTACGCATTTACAAACATAATAAAATGTGAATATAATTAATATCATATATTTATAAAATATTAATTGTCATTCCCACGAATAAATTGATTAAATTAATATAAATATTGGTATTTTAACAAATTTATAAAATAATAACATTTATCAATGCGTAAATACTATTAAAATTCTTAAAAATTTAACATAACAGCTAAAAGTTCAAACTATGAATAAAACTTCTCAGGCGTTTAATCGTGTTGCTCCTATTTATGACCAATGGGCTAATCTTCAAAAAACGGTTGGTGAAGAAATATTAGAACGGGTACAATGGTTAAAAACAACTCCTCGGCATATTCTGGATGTTGGGACAGGAACTGGTAATTTAACTAAAGGATTAAGCCAATTATATAAAAATGCTGATATTTATGCGATAGATATTGCTCCAAAAATGTTACAACAAGTATCAATTCCTACTCAACATTTGATTTGTGCTGATGCTGTTCAATTACCAATTGCTGATGCAAGTATAGATTTATTGGTTTCTAATCTGATGTTGCAATGGTGTGAGGATATTCCCACAGTATTTACCGAATTTGCTAGAGTATTGAAACCTAAAGGAGCAATGTTTTTTTCTACTTTTGGCCCAGATACTTTACGAGAGCTAAGAAATAGTTGGAATGATGAAATAGCTCATGTAAATAATTTTGCTGATATGCATAATATTGGAGATGCTTTATTACAGGCTGATTTGTTGGATCCGGTTATGGATGTGGATTGGTTTGAGTTAACTTATAAAGAGGTTAAACATTTATTACTAGATTTGAAAAATATTGGTTCTCATAATAAACAATATAGGTCTGGTTTGACAGGCAAACATAATTTCCAAAATATGCTTAAAACTTATGAACAATATCGTGATAATAATGGATTGTTACCAGCAACCTATGAAATTATTTATGGACATGCGTTAAGTAAACAATTACCATCTAATACAATACCTATTCATCAAGTGAATGATTTAATTAATGAATGAATTAGAACAATTAAACTCATTACTAGCTGGTGGGACAGAAAATAAGCGTTTAACTGATTTAGAATATCGTCTTAATAATATTAAACAACGTAGTCAGGAAATTGCTGAAATTTTACCAGAGGCAGTGCGTTCTTTACAAAATCAGAGTAATTTTATTGATGCTTTACGAACTTCTGTAGATAATTGTGTTAGACAAGCAATGCATAATGATCCAAATAGTTATGTTAATGCCTTGCTACCAGCTGAAAAAATTTTATTAAATAAAGCTACAACTAATGCAATAAAACCAATTAAACTTATCTTAAAAGAACAGCAAACCCAATTTAAAAATATAACTCAGCAATTACATGATTATGAATTAATTTATAATAACCAGAATAAACAAATAGAGCGGCAAAAACAATATCTTGATGAAGTTAAACAATTAAGCATTCAACAACTTAAAAAAACTCAAACAACTTTAAATATCCAATTAACCGAATTAGAAACTTATCTTGATAAATTGGATCAAGTACAACTCAATCAGCATTTAAAGTTAGATAATTTAACTAAACATTTGGATAATATCGGTAAAGAAACGCAAAAAGACCAGCGTATTCAATATCGTGCATTAAATAACCAAGTTCAAAAAATCTTTAAAAAATTAAAAACTAATGTAGTTCAGATAGCTGCACAAGGCAAAGAAAATGAATGTAATCAAAATAATGCTCTTGGAAGTTGTAAGTCTAAAAATGAACCAATATTAATACAGCATGATAAATTATTAAAACAGCTTCAAAATTCTCAATTAAAAATAGAAGATTTAGCCAATGGATTGCCATCTGCTATTTTACAAGCTGGTTCTAATTCAGCTTTATCTGAATCTCTCCAAATCCCTGTAGAAGAATGTATCCAAAATTCTATTAAGCAAGATGCCAGTAAGTTTGCCGATGCTTTATTCCCAATTATGGGGCCGGCTATTCGTAAGTCTATCAATGAATCCCTTAAAGCCATTGTTCAACGTATCAATAATTCATTAGAGGAAAGCTTATCTCCCAAAGGATTAATGTGGCGACTACAAGCTTTACGCACTGGTCAATCTTTTTCCGATATAGTGTTGCAAAATACCCTTATATTTAAAGTTGAGCAGGTATTTCTAATTCATTCTGAAACTGGTTTATTAATCCAACATTTACATCAAGATAATATAGATGTTGGTGATAGTGATGCCGTATCAGCTATGTTTACAGCTATTCAAGATTTCGTTAGAGATTCTTTTGCTACTGATGATACGACTGATAAGAAAAATCTGAATGTAGTGGAAGTTGGAGATCGTACAGTTTGGTTAGAACATGGGCCTTATGCGGTTTTAGCTTGTGTTATTCGTGGCAATGCTCCTTTAAGTTTTAGAAACATGATGCAAAATTCACTTGAATCAATTCATGCACTATATGGTTCACTATTACAACATTTTTCTGGTGATACTCAAGAGTTAGAATCATGTCGCAACATACTGCAAAGAACTATTCAAACTGAAAAAAAACTAGAAGCTACTCAATGGCGTACTCAATTATTTCAAGTTGGATTTATTTTACTTATTGTTATATTGTTAATTGGCAGTTGGGGTTATTGGAATTATCTTTATCAACAACGTTTAAATAATTATATTAATACGTTAGATGAAACACCAGGCATAGTAGTTATTTCTACTGTAAAACAATCTGGTAAATTAGTTATATATGGGATGCGAGATCCATTAGCCAAAGAACCATTACAAATAGCCAAAAAATTTGACTTAACTTCCGATGAAATAGTTTTTGCTGGTACCGCATATCAAGATTTAGCTGAACAGTTTGTTATGCAAAGATTAACACGTTGGTTACAACCACCAGATAGTGTAACTGTATCTTTAAAAAATAATATCCTATATTTAATTGGTCATGCTGAACAAGATTGGATTACTAATGTAAAAAATAATATACGACTAATAGCCGGAATAGATAAAGTAATCACTGATAAATTGGTTAATGTTCGGGCTAAATTTCAAGAATATTTAAAGATTTTAAATAAAACTCCAGGAATCATGGTGGTATCCAGTAATATAAGCAATGATCAATTAGTTATAAATGGAATGTTAGATCCATTAGCTCATTCTCCACAAAAAATTGCTAATCAGATGCATATTGATGATGTGATTTTGAATTTTACTCCTTATCAAAATTTAACCCAACAATTTATAGAAAAAAGAGTAAATTTACGATTAAACCCACCAACCACAATGAAATTACAAGTCATGGAAAATAAATTATATTTTATTGGTTATGCTCATCAAGATTGGATAGATAAAGCTGTAATTAATGCTCTTACAGTGACTGGAATTAATGAATTAGAAACTAAAAATTTAATAAATACAGATGAATTTTTATTAAATAAAGTTCAACAAGATTTAGCTAATATAGATAATATTAACTTGGTAGTACAAGATGAAATATTATTAATTGATGGTTATGTTGATAGTAATACCTTCCAAATATTACAACAGAAAATACTTGAATTACAATATTTTGTTAGTATTAATGCAGATAAATTGATCAATGCTGAATCTGAAATTGCTATATTATCTAAAAACATTGAAAAAACTACAATCTATTTTTCTAATGGAATTGGATTTTTATCTGTACAAGAACTTAAATTGCAACAACTATATAATGATGTAAAAAAACTATTTATATTGGGTGATAAATTTAGCAGAATAATACAGTTACATATGATCGGTAATACTGATGGAGTTGATAGAGAAGAACCAAACCGTCAATTAAGTCAAAAACGAGCTTTAATAATAATTAATTGGTTAAGTGATAAAGGAATAGATAGAAATCGATTATTTGCTAAAATTCCGGAAGAAATTAGATTTGGAGAAAAAATTCCAAGACCTAGTTTTAGAAATGTAAAGTTTTTAGTAGACATCTTTCCTAAATAAAGATATGTAGGATGCAGAATGAATTGCATAAATCGTGTATCGTGATTCGAAAGATGTAATTCGTAAACTCATTACATCCTACATGAAGTATGTAATTAACCATATATATATTCGGTAGTCCTAAAATAGGTAGTGGTGACCATTTAAAATTATAATAAAATTAATGTATTAACAAACTTACCACTACTATATTTAGGACTATCATATATTCTAGTAGCCAACCTCACCCTTCGCCTCTTAACTTAAGATGGGGAAAGGATTGTGGTAGGTGTTATAAAAACCAGAGAAAAAATGGTAGAATAAAAAAGAATCCCCAGAAATTGTCTATTTTAAGACGTAGTCCTATTTAGGAAAGATGTCTATTGAAAAATGGGTAGCCCTAAACAAAGTAGTGATACATAATTTATTTTCACGTACTACCATTTCTATATAGTTATTAGGCAGTTACAACAATGCCATTAAGTTAATTGGCAACCATAAAGGATTGCCCCTACATAACATAATGATTTGTAGAGGTAATCTTTTGCGGTTACCCTATTTTCTTAACTTAATGGCATTTAGGTAGTTACAAATATTCAATTATTAATTTAACCCAAAGGTAAGTTATATGCAAATTTTAAAAATAATCTTTACAATATCCTTAATCACATTTTTATTAGGTGCTTGTACTACTAGTCGTTCCGGCAGAATTTATAGCGAAAAAGATGCTTTGCAAGTAGAAGATGTTGAAGAAGGAGTGGTAGAAAGTGTTGAATTAGCTATGATTAGGAAAGATGGAACTATAATTGGTACTGCTGGTGGTACAGTTCTTGGTGCTATTGCAGCTAGTACGATTGGTGGTGGTAAAGGTAAACAACTTGCTTCTGTTGGTGGTGCTGTTATAGGTGGTTTATTAGGTCATTATTTTGAACAAGGTATTACTGATAGAAATGCGTTAAAAATTGTAGTTAAGTTAGAAAATGGTGAAAAAGTTGTTATTATTCAAGAAGATGATGTATTATTCGAGAAAAATGAACGAGTAAATGTGTTTAGTAGCCGGAATAATAATACTAAACGAGTTTCAAAATTTTAATTTATATCGTCGGGAATTCTATCCCGACTTTTGCCTAACCAATATGAATAGCCACCGAACGTTGTCCGCTCATATGCCGATGTTCCCATAAAAAAATTCCCTGCCAAGTCCCTAATGCAAGCTTTCCATTTATTATTGGAATTGATAAATTGGTTGCAGTTAAGGCTGATTTTATATGAGCGGGCATATCATCTTTACCTTCAAGCCTGTGAGTATATAAGGAATCTCCTTCTGGTACTAAACGGTTTAACCAAACTTCTAAATCTTTTTTAGCAGATGGATCAGCATTTTCTTGAATTAGTAAGCTGGCTGATGTATGTTGGATAAATAACGTGCATAGACCTTCAGCAATTTTAGAATTATGGACTATACTACTAACTTGTTGAGTAAATTCAAATAATCCTTGTCCAGATACTGGTATATGTATAATTGGCATATTTTTGGAGAATTATGATACAAAGTATTTTTGGTTTATTTACCATTTTACTACTAGCTTATTTAGTTAGTGAAGCAAAACGAGCCATTTTATTTAAAGCAACCATTATAGCAATTATAATCCATTTTTTCCTAGCGATTATTTTTTTAAAATTGCCTATTTTTAAAGAAATATTTTTATTATTAAGTGAACTAGTTATCTTGATTGACACAGCAACTATAGCTGGTACTAGCTTTGTATTTGGTTATCTTGGTGGTGGAGATATACCATTTGCTACGACTAATCCTGGAGCAATATTTATTTTAGGATTTCGAGCTTTGCCATTGATTTTAGTGATAAGTGCATTGTCATATCTACTTTACTACTATAGAATTTTACCCATAATAGTACAATCTTTTTCTTTTATCTTACAAAAGAGTTTAAATATTAGTGGTTCTGTAGGTTTGAGTGTTGCAGCTAACGCATTTATCGGTATGGTGGAAGCACCTTTATTGATAAAACCTTATTTAAAAACCATGACTCGGGGGGAAATTTTTTCTGTTATGGTAGCTGGTATGGCAACTATTGCCGGCACTGTAATGGTATTATACGCTAATATTTTGGCAACTAAAATTCCTAATGTAATGGGACATATTTTAACTGCTTCTGTGTTGAACGTATTTTCCGCTTTAATCATCTCAATGCTAATTATTCCCCATCAAAATAATACCCGTACAACCTCGATTAAACTACCTAAATTAGCTTCCAGCCCAATGGATGCTATTGTGACTGGTACTAGCGAAGGTATGAAATTATTAATAAATATAGTTGCTCTATTAATCGTATTGATTGCATTGGTCAGTTTAGTAAATCAAATCTTACAATTTTTACCAGCTATTAATGGACAAACTATTACTTTACAAGGAGTTTTAGGTTTAATTATGGCTCCAATAATGTTTTTAATCGGCATTCCGGTTAACGAAATTATTACAGCTGGTTCTTTGATGGGTACTAAAATAATATTGAATGAATTTATTGCATATATAGATTTACTAAATTTACCAGCCGATGCTCTACAAGACCGAAGCAAAATTATCATGACCTATGCTTTATGTGGGTTTGCCAATATCGGTAGTCTTGGAATCATGGTTGGTGGAATGACAGCTATGTCCCCAGAAAAAAGAGAAGAAATTATTGAATTAGGAGTTAAAGCTGTATTTTCTGGGGTATTAGCCACTTGCTTTACTGCAACTGTAGTGGGAATTATTATCTAAATACTAAGAATTACTATAAAGAGATTATAATAGACATCTTTCCTAAATAACGAAAACTATATAATCATGTATAGTTGTAACGGAAGCATAAATTATATTATAACGTAGAGACAAGGCATGCCTTGTCTCTACTTCATGTAGGATGTAATGAATTTACGAATTACATCCCACATATCCTTATTTAGGAAAGATGTCTAATGAAATATCTAGTTTTTATTTTTTTATCCACTGTAATTACAACATCTAATATTGATAAATTACATAATGATGCTAAACAAGCCTTCTTTAAAACTGATTATATAACTGCTGTAGAAAATTGGCAACTAGCATTAGATTATGCACGTCAACTTAATGATAAAGCTGATATTAGTAAATTTTTAGTTAATTTAGGTACTGTTAATTACAATCTTGGTAAATATCAAACTGCTTTACAATATTATCAACAGGCTGTAATTATAGATAAAGAGTTAACTGATAAAAATGGCCAAAGTGCAGATTATCATTACTTAGGTTTAATTTATTATCAATTACAAAATTATTCGGCAGCTATAGAAAACTATCAAATTGCTTTGATATTACAAGCAGAACTTAATATTAATCAAAATGATACTCTTAATAATATTGCTATAGCCTATGATAGTATGGGGGAATATGAAACAGCTATAACTTATTATCAACAAGCTCTACCATTAAATTTAGATATTCAAACTGCCAATATTCTCTCTAATCTTGGAGTTGCATATAAAAATCTTAGTAATTATCCAGAAGCATTAAAATATTTTCAGCAAGCATTAGACATAGCCAATCAAATAGATGATAAAACAGTTATAGCTAATAATTTCAATAATATAGGTACTGTATACGATAGTTTGGGACAATATCATACTGCAATTGAATACTATCAACAATCGATGCAGATAGATAATTCTCTAAGAGCTAGTAATTTAACCAATATTGGGATTAGTTATGATAATATTGGAGAACATCAACAAGCTTTAACTAACCTGCAACAAGCTCTGCAAATTCAATCAAGAGATAAATATAGTATTGCTAATAACCTATCTAATATTGGGATTGTCTATAAAAATTTAGGTGATTTCACTAAAGCAATTGACTATTATCAGCAAGCTTTAACCATCCAAACTAAGATCGGAGATAAACGTGGTGAAGCTAATAGCTTGACTAATTTAGGAATTGTCTATGATTTATTTGGGCAGTATGCTAAAGCTTTGGAACATTATCTGGTTGCTTTAGATATACAACGTATTACTGGTGATCAACTGAGAATAGCTAATAATCTTAGTAATATTGGAGTACTTTACTATAATTTAGGCCAAACTAAAAACGCTATTGGTTATTTTCTCCAAGCTTTAACGATTCGTAATAATATTAATGATAAACATGGAAAAGCTGTTGATTTATCTAATCTTGGAATAGCTTATGATAATTTAAGTTTACGTGCTAAAGCAATTATATCTTATCAAACTGCTTTGAATATCAGACGTACTATTGGAGATAAACGGGGAGAAGCAATTGATTTAGCTAATCTTGCAGCTACTTATGCCAATAAAAAACAATATCAACAAGCTTTAGAACATTTTCAAGCCGCATTAATAATAGATCAAAAATTGGCAAATCAAGTTGGTATAGCAGCAATTCAAGCTAATATTGGTCTTATCTATCATCAGCTTGGTAATGATGAACTAGCTCATACTAATCTACAAACTAGTGTGGCAAAATTAACTACTTTAAATACTAATAATCAATGGTATGCCCAACGTGGCTTAGCTACTATTGAAGTTGCATTAAATAATAATTTAACCGCAATCAACAGTTATGAAGCAGCTATAACTCATATAGAAACTTTACGAACTAATCTAACCAACAAACAAGCTAAATTATCTTTTATTCAAGATAAACTATATGTGTACGATGAATATATTGCTTTACTGTATGCCATGCACATTAAATATCCGACTCAAAATTATGACCAAAAAGCCTTAGAAGTTTTTGAACGTAAACAAGGTCGAGTATTTTTAGAAGAAATAGGTAAAAGTGGAGCTAGTAGATTTGCTCGTTTACCAGCCAAAATTAATCAACAAGAACAACTTATTACTGACAAAATAACTCAATTACAACTAAAAAATGGTTCACAAATAGTTCTGCAAGAAATAGCTAATTTACGTTCTGAACAACGAGTTTTACAACAAAAAATAAAAGTTAAATACCCAGATTATTATGCCTTAAAATATCCACAACCAGCAAGTTTAGATATATTACAACAAACCTTACATAATGACGAATTAATGTTAGTTTACGCAGTGATGGAGGAGGATACTATTTTATGGGTCATTGGAAGCCAACAGTTTGATATATTTAGTTTATCTTTGGGTGCTAATCGTGTAAATGAAAATGTTAATTATATGCGAGATGTTATCCTCAATAGATTGCCAGAGATTGTAGATGAAGGTTATCCACTATATCAAAAATTATTACCTAAAGCTGTGCAAAAGTTGTTAGTTAAAGCAAAAACTATTTATATAGTACCAACTGGAGCTTTATATGCATTACCTTTTGAAAGTTTAGTAACAAATGTTGACGAATATAAAAAGCCAAATTATTTCATTCAAAATCATGCTATTGTATATTTATCCTCCGCTTCTGTGTTAAAAATATTACGTGATAAACAACATAAAATTACACCAACTAAAAAATTATTGGCTTTTGCTGATCCTGCTTATATGGAATGCGATGAAGATGCTGATGATAGATCGGTGCTTAAATCTCGTACTCTTAATCAGTTACGAGGTAATTCCTATCGAGAAGTAATGGGTGCTGTTTGTTTTCCACGTTTACCAGAAACAGCAAAAGAAGCTAAATCTATTGCAGCATTTTTTTCTACCGCAGATACTACGTTATATTTAGGCCAACAAGCAAATAAAACGACCATATTTAATTTAAATCAAGCTGGTAAAATGGCAGATTATCGGTATTTATTGTTTGCATTACATGGATTATTACCAAATGAAATTAAAGGATTAGCCCAATCATCATTAGTACTAGCGGATACCAAAAATAATGGCTATTTAACCATGGCTGATACTTTTAATTTACGTTTAAATGCTGACTTTATTAATTTATCAGCTTGTAATACTGGTGGTGGTAAAAAAATAAAAGGAGAAGGAATTTTAGGTTTAACTCAAGCCTTTATGTATGCTGGAACTAAGGCTATTGGAGTAACTTTATGGTCAGTGGAATCAGCTTCAGCCGAGAATTTAAGCGTAGGGATTTTTGCTAATCTTAAGGATGGAAAAACTACAGCAGAAGCCATTCGCCAGATCAAATTAAAAATGATAGCCGGCCAAGCAAAGCAATCTCATTATCGTCATCCGTTTTACTGGGCACCTTTTGTTGTGTATGGTGATGGTAATATTTGATCTATTTTATAAAAAATATGTGGATAATGCCATTCACCATAATACCCAAACTAATAAAATTCCAAAAGCAAACCATTGTACACAACATATTTTAGAACGTGGAGTCGTGTGGCCTTTGTATCTCTTACAATTGCAACTACCTGTATACCATAGATTTAATAATACAAAAGCTAATAAAGACCAACCAAAATACCATAAAATTAATTTTAATCCGATACCCATTTTTGAAATCCATTGATGTATATTTTATAATAGATAATTTCTAGTTAAGTTAATAGGCTATGCCTTGGATAAATAATGTTAAAAATTGATAATTTATCAGTAGCTTTTAAAAGTACTGCTCAAGTTGTGCATGGAGTAAGTTTCTCAATTAATCCTGGAGAATCGTTAGCTTTAGTAGGAGAATCTGGGTCTGGCAAATCGGTTACTGCATTATCTGTTTTGCGTTTACATGATAAACATAATGTTACCTTTCCTACTGGTAAAATTGAATTTCAAGGCCAAGATTTATTACAAATTAGTGAAGCTAAACTACGTAAGATACGTGGGAAAGATATCGCTATGATCTTTCAAGAACCAATGACTTCCTTAAACCCGGTTTATCCAATTGGCCCTCAATTAATAGAACCTTTATTATTACATACAAAAATGAGTAAAGCTAAAGCTCGGCGACATATGTTAGAGTTATTAGAACTTACTGGTATTCCAGAACCACATAAACGTTTTAATTCATATCCACAAACTTTATCTGGTGGCCAACGCCAACGAGTTATGATAGCAATGGCATTAGCTTGTAAACCAAAATTATTAATTGCCGACGAACCTACAACAGCTCTTGATGTCACTATTCAACTCCAAATTTTAGAACTGTTGGAAAATCTGAAACAAGAATTTAACATGGCTATCTTATTAATTAGTCATGACTTAAACTTAGTAAAACATTTTGCAGAACATACTTGTGTAATGCAGGCAGGCCGATTAGTAGAATCAGCTCCAGTAACTACATTATTTTCCAATCCCCAACATTCTTATACCAAGCATTTATTGAATAGTGAACCAAAAAAAATTCAAAATAATTATGACTATAATACAGCTATTCAGCCAATATTAACAGCCAAGCAAATTAGTTGTATTTTTTCTATTAAATCTTGGTTTAAACGTTCTGAAATTAGAGCGGTTGATAATATAGATTTACAACTATATCCAGGAGAAACTCTAGGAATTGTAGGTGAGTCTGGCTCTGGTAAAACTACTTTAGGTTTGAACTTGCTACAATTGCAAGACTGTAATGGCACTGTACATTTTAAAGATAATCGTTTAGATATACTCAAACCTAGACAATTGCGACCACTACGGAAATTTTTACAAATAGTATTTCAAGACCCTTATTCATCTTTATCACCACGTTTAACAATAGAACAAATTATTGCAGAAGGTTTAATTATTCATCAACCTGAATTAAATAAAGCAGAAAGACGGCAGAAAATAATTACAGTGTTAAATGAAGTTGATCTTCAACCAGATATTTTAACTAGATATCCACATCAATTTTCTGGTGGACAACGACAACGAATAGCTATTGCTAGAGTGGTAATTTTAAAACCTCAATTAATTTTGTTAGACGAACCTACAAGTGCTCTTGATGTCTCTGTGCAAAAACAAGTTCTGGAATTATTACATAAATTGCAACAAAAATATCATATGAGTTATTTATTCATTAGTCATGATCTAAAAGTTATCAGAGCTGTGTCACATCGAGTTATTGTAATGCAAAACGGAAAACTTATTGAACAAGGTGAAACTGAAAAATTATTTAATAATCCACAAAACTCTTATACCAAAAATTTATTAACTGCTGCTTTATTTACCAAATTGGCTTAAGTTTTTTTAATATTATGGTGAATTCTAGTTTAATTATGAAATGTTCGATTAGGTTTAAAGTGAGTATGTGGTTGTAAAAGCTGGCAGTTAACTTATTTTTAAGCTACTTAAGGGAGAGGATTCTAATTTCTAAATAAATTTACTTCATGTTGGGAAATCGAATTGAAGAGATAGCTTGATAGATAGCCAACTTAAGGCAATCGTTCTAAAATTGTAAAACTATAGGAATAATGATTTTTTTCATCTGCCGGACAATTCTGTCGTTCTATTTCTTGCCATTGTTCGGCTGGGTATTCTGGAAAGTAAGTATCTCCTGTAAATTTAGCATGAATCCTGGTTATATACATACGTTGCACATACGGTAATAGCATTGTATAGATTGCCACTCCTCCAATAACTATGGCTTCATTGTAGTTGTGACTGAATTCTAATATTTCATCTAACCTATTGAATACTTGACAATTATTAATAGTTAAATTGGGATTATTACTTACAATAATACTTAAACGACCTTTTAAAGGATGACCTATTGACTCATAGGTTTTGCGACCCATTATAATCGGTTTACCCATTGTTATAGTACGAAAATGTTTAAGATCAGCTGGTAAATACCAAGGTAGGTTATTATTAGTTCCGATTAAGCCATTTTCATCCATTGCTACACTGAGAGTTAACATCTTTAATTAGAATATTTTTCCCGAGTTTCATCATGCGTTTTGCAATCAATACATTTAGTTGCTGTCGGTCTGGCTTCTAATCTACGAATTCCAATTTTAGCTTCACAACTGGCACAGTAGCCATACTCTTTACTATCGATACTAGTTATTGCAATATCAATTTTTTTAATCAATTTACGTTCTCTATCTCTGGTACGTAATTCGATACCAAATTCTTCTTCCTGAGTGGCACGATCATTAGGATCAGGATAACAAGCAGCTTCATCTTGCATATGGTGTAACGTTCTATCCGCTTCTGCCATTAAGGATTTTTTCCATTCTAATAAAATTAGCTTAAAATGGTTAAGCTGTTTATCAGACATGTACTCTTCAGTCTTATTTATTTTATAAGGAGTAAAAGTTGGATCAATGATATTATCAGACATAATTATTTTTCTCAAAGGTCAAGCTTTTTTAAAACTAGGGGGAAATAGTTATATTTTTTTAGATTGTATAATGATATTATTCAAGACTCTAACTTTAATACTTTTTCAACGGTTTCTATACGAAATTGGCATTTTTTATAGGCGATAGTAGCTTCATTTACCATGCTTACTAATTTGTCAATATCTAAATCTTTATCTTCCCGCATTGTTTCAGCAATTTTTTGTAATTTACGATAATTTTTAAGATAAGAATCTGTTATTTTTGGCATTATTATTTTCCACATGATAACATCTGAATTCTACATCTATATCAATTAATCAGTTACACAGAATTAATTAAAATATAAATGCAGAATTGCATCTGGTAAATTGGATTTATTTAATCAGGACAGATAAATTTTTTTTGTAAACGAGTTATCAATACCTGATAAAGTATGGGTTTGCATTAATACAGTTGAATCAGATATTATTGAAAACAGCTCATATTTTTGTTATGTTAAAGATAAATTGGGAAGATTATAGATTATACCTGAAATAAATTTTACAACCTCATTGGCATGACAATAAACTTACCATCATCATTATTTTCTTCTGTAATCAAACATGAGCTATTACCATCTGATAAAGCAATTTGCACCATATTAGTTGATACTATATTGATTGCATCTAATAAATAAGTCCCATTAAATCCTATTTCTAAATCATCACCAGTATATTCTACTTCTATAATTTCTTCTGCTTCCTCTTGATAGGCATTTTTAGCACTTATATTTAACTGATTGTTTGTTAAGGCTAATCTTACTCCTTTATATTTTTCATTTGATAATATTGCAGCACGAGTAAGAGCTTGTTTTAAGACATTAGTTTCTATGATAATAATTTTATCTGGTTCTGCTGGAATTACATTTTGCCAATCTGGAAATGCACCATCAATCAGTTTTGAGCTAATTTCCAATGAATCATTAAGTTCAAAACGAATATGGTTATCATCAAAAGAAATTTTTATTTCATCATCACTATCTATAAGTAATTTAGATAGTTCCAACACTGCTTTACGAGGAATAATAACTTTAGCATCAGTTTCAGCATCAAAGTCTAATTGGGCGGCTGCCATTCTATGTCCATCGGTTCCAATTAAAGAAATTTTACCATTAGCTATTTCCAATAATAGACCATTCAAATAATAACGTACATCATTAACTGCTACGCAAAATGAAGTTTTATAAAATAAGTTTTTAAGGTTACGTTGTGAAATAGTAAAATTAGTTTGTTCTTGAAGCTTAGGACGATCTGGAAAATCTATGGCCGGTAAAGTTTGCAATTTAAATTTACTTTTACCAGCCTTAATAGTAGCTTGATTATCTTCGATAGTTACTTGAATAGTAGTTGTATCTGATAACGATTTACAAATGTCAAAAAATTTGCGAGCTGGCAAAGTAGTTTCACCGTTGCTATCAACACTTATATTTGATTCTAATGGTAAATTGCAAGCGACTTCCACTTCTGCGTCAGTAGCAGTCAAATACAATCTATTGTCTTTAACTTTAACTAAAGTATTGGCTAATATTGGTAAAGTTTGCCGTTGTTCTACCACTCCAATAATCATTTTTAATGGAGGTAATAATTCTTTTCTGGAAATTTCAAAGTACATATTTTAATTAATATGAGTTGGGTTAGATTATAGATATTATATAATAACATATTTTAAGAAGTAGGAAGAATATGAAGGTTTTTTAAAAGTATATGTTAACAATAGTTTTTAGCTCCAAAATTACCGTTAAACTATCATTTGACTGTAAAAAATTTTAATAGGCAAACGGTATTCACCTGATTCAATCAATACATTTTCTATCTATATAGTACGATATACTGTTGATTTGCTTACTCTGTCAGTGCTATATAAAACTTTGTACAATATTCACGCAAATAGATTATAGGACTTTCGCTCAAATCATAATATTTAAATCAAATTTAAACTATCTATAGAACTTACGCATTGGTAGCCACCAAAAATATTATATTTAATAAATTAAAATATTTAAGAGTAAATTATAGAAAGATTTTTTTGTGCATTTGAGAATCAAGATGTTTTATACTAGTGATAAAATTTTGCGAACATAAATCCTAATAATCAGCAAAATTATTATAAATAATCCTAAGTAAAAACCTATAGAATTTAGTAATTTTAAAACTTAATGCGTAATATCAGTTATAATATGTATGAAAGATCACTTGAAAATTTTTTAGGATAAAGCAACATAGGTATAAAATGAAATTTGTTATATTATTTACTATCTTATTTACATCACCATTAATATTAGCTGATTCATTGCTAGATAAAATTAAATGTATCAATTCTGAAGATGAAAAACCTACAATAGTTGATAATGTATTAAAATGTGATTTGCGAACCGCTTATGATGAAAATCTAGCTAAAAAAACTTTTGGGTTTGTAAAACGTATTGATTTTGCCTCAGATATTCGACTTACTGTAAACCCACAGACATTGATGAAAATTTTAGGAGAAAATACAATCACTTTACCAACTCAACCAGTATCAGTTAATATTATAGTTGGAAATGAACAAGTGTTACCTACCACAATGAAGGTAAATCCAGTTTTTACTAAAATTGGTGATATTTGCTCGCTTAAATTTACTGATGTTGAACCAAATATAAGTGAATTGAATAGCTCTTTTTTGCCTAATTGGATTACTACAAATATTGAAAAATTACTCAATAATAGCAAACAGCTAAAAACTAAAATTTTAAAATTTACTAACAATGCAGTATTAAAATTACAGAATAAAAGTTTTTGTAAATCTCTATAGGAACTGAAGATATGAAAGTAGACTGGCTTATAGTTGGAGCAGGTTTTACTGGTAGTGTATTAGCAGAGAGAATTGCTACCCAACTTAAACAAAAAGTATTATTGGTAGAACAACGCAATCATATTGCTGGTAATGCCTATGATTATTATGATGAACATGGAATATTAGTTCACAAATATGGGCCGCATATTTTTCATACTAATGCTAAACATGTGTGGGATTATTTGACTCAATTTACTGAATGGCGTAGCTATTATCATCGAGTTTTAGGAGTGGTAGATGGTAAGCAAGTACCATTGCCATTTAATTTTAACTCTATTTATGCTTTATTTCCACCCAATTATGCTGATAAATTAATAAAACAATTAATTGAACAATATGGATTAAATATTAAAGTTCCAATTTTAAAAATTCGGGAAACTGCCAAAGGAGAACAATTAAAATTATTGGCTGATTATATTTATGATAACGTATTTCATAATTATACTTCTAAACAATGGAACTTAAAACCAGAAGAGTTGTCACCTGCAGTCACAGCTAGAGTACCAATTTATACTAGTCGTGATGATCGTTATTTTCAAGATATATATCAAGGTATGCCAAAATATGGCTATACCACTTTATTTCAAAATCTATTAAATCATCCTAATATAAAAGTATTATTGAATACGAGTTACCGAGAGATTGCTGATGAAATTCAATGTAAAAAAATTATTTTTACTGGTCGGATTGATGAATTTTTTAGTTATATTCATGGTGATTTACCATACCGAAGTTTAGATTTTAAATTTATTCATAGTGAACAAGAACAAATACAATCAGTTGCAACAGTAAATTATCCAAATGAATATGACTATACTCGTATTACGGAATTCAAACATCTTACTGGTCAATCGGCTTATGGTAGTACTTATATAGAAGAATATCCTCAAGCTTATAAAAGTGGTAAAAATATTCCATATTATCCAATTCCTAAGGATGAATATAAAGGTTTATATAGACAATATCGATTGGAAGCAGATAAAATGAAAGAACATGTATTGTTTGCAGGGCGACTAGCAGATTATCAATATTATAATATGGATCAGGCAGTAGCAAGAGCTTTGGTCTTATTTAAGGGTATAAGCGGTTAATATTCAAATATATTAAATACATCTTAACGTAATCTAACATTAATCCATAATATCAGATTACGTTACTTAGATTTCGGGAAATCCGCTATGCTCCATTCCCGAAACAACCATCCATAATATCAGATTACGTTAATCCACCTTATTTTTAAAGATGGAATTTTTGATTCAATACTATCCAAATTTAATCTGCTCGTGAACAGTTATGAGTACCAAATGGATTAGTAACAGGACAAGTCTTACTAGTTACATCAGCAGCAGTACAACTTGTAGTAAATTGTATAGTATCACTTGATTCTGTACCAGCTACTTCGGTACGAGCTGTTATATCTGCTGTTACCCAAGCTGCGTACTGTATAGGATATACAACATTAAAATCTGCAAAACCAGTACTATCAGTCACAAGGGTTAATTTATCCACAGTAACAACATTACCAGGTTCAATTCTACCATTATTATTTGTATCCTCGCCTAAAGTTGTATCCAAGATACCATTACGATTTACATCTTCATTGTTACAATAATTTTCTTCACCCATGAAAATAAAACTTTCATCAAGAAACATAAACTCTGATTTAATATAGATTATTGGATAAATACTTAAAGTTACTTCAGCATCGGCAACTGGAGTACCATTTGCATCGGTTACTAAAACGGTATGGTATGCCTTATAACGTCTACCTTCCTCTTTTTCTAATTCATTTCCAGAACCAATAATTACAAATAAATCTTTTTCTGCTACAGTTAAACTTACACTGCTTTCCACACTGGAATTATCAGCAACTGAGGCTGTTATAGTAACTCCATTAGCAGCACTAGAAGAAGAACCTGCAATGTATTCCGTAGTAGCACGTCCAAAATCATCTGTGAAAGCAGAGCCTCTAGTCAGCTTGCCTCCACTAATATCATTTAATAAAAAGTTTACTTGCTTATCGGCTACTAAGTTATTCTGAGAATCACGTACTATAGCCAGCACTTCACTTCTTTCATTATCAGTTCCTACAGGATTAGTTCCAATTACTGAAGGATTAGCTTGTACATTAATAAAGCGAGCTTCTTCAGCAATAAATTTAATCTCGAATTGTAAAGTAGGTCCTGGTGGAGAAACTCGATTACCACTAATTATTACAGTTGCAGGGCCAGCATTGTCAGAACTAATTGTGAACCTAGCTGGTTGATCTGGTTGATTCATAGTTATGCTTGAACTACTGAGTAGACCACGAGTCGTAGATATGTTGATCTCATTAAATACTGGACTACCAGCTTTCTGCCAAGTAACTTCAAATGCCTGTTCTTGATTAAGTGATACTCTACAACCAAGATCAAGTTTGCCATTATTATTAAGGTCTTCTAATAAATCAACATCAAGTATGCCATTGTTATTAGTATCTTCATCAATAGAAGTTATATCTGAACAAAGACTACTTGAAATTGAATCTGAAATAACTTTTAGAGTATCATCAGAAATTGTTATTACAAGAGTACTAGTTTGAATACCAGGCACGTTTGGTTTGCTAACTTTTATAATATCTTCGCCAGTACCTGAGTTATTGGCAGTGAATATTATACTTGCTTGGCCATTAGAATCAGTAGTAATATCTATAGTTCCATCCACTGAATTAAAAGCATTATTTAAATCAGAGGTAATTCTCAATAATTGATTAGCTATTGGTTTGTTATCAGAATTTCGTAAAGAAATAATAAAAATATCTTTCTCAAATTGGACGATTGACCTAGAACCAGATATTGAGATTGTAGTACCGATAACTTGAATAATAATTTCATCTTTACGAGTTTTTTCATTAGTATCTGGATCAGCTATGTTACTAGATACTGTTGCAACAATTTTGATATCTCTGTTGTCTGCATTACCAACGGTGGTAAGACGAACATAAGCACGTCCATTATCATCAGTAATTGCTTCAGCAACAGGATTTCCTTGAGCATCAATTAATTGTAAATTACCAGAATCGGCTTCAAAATTAACTCCAGCATCTTTCACTAGATGGTTATCTTTATTTTTAACAATAGCAGTAAGAATAATTCCTTCAGTTTTACCTTCTGATTTGAGAGTAGGATTATCGGTTATCAAACTTATATCAGCAACTTCTTGAGGTACTACACCATCATCTTTTTGGAAAGTAATATTTACTGGTGAACTATTTACAGCTATAGGGTCACCACCTTCTTGATTTAACATAGTTGTAATTATTTTCACAGTACCAGCTTGACTATTTTTAATAGTAGTAGTGAATGTACCATTTTCTTCTGAAGTTTTACCTTCTATTTGGCCAAACACAACTGAACCGGTTACATCTGGAGTGCCAACTGGTTCAGCTCGTAATTTTATCGATATATTTTTTACCGCAAAACCATTTTCATCTCGGGCTAGTATAGTTATGGAAACATCTTCATTTAATTGAGGATTTTCATTAGTTACAGTTAGAGTTAGACTAGCTCTAGGTGTAGTAGGAGGAGTAAAAATAGCCACTACTGATTTACCAACCACTCCATTAGCTACAGGAGTTATATTAACTATTATTGCCTCAGTAAATACCCGTCCTATCACTTCTGGTACTGTGGTTATAGTAGTACGAAATTCTCCCAAAGCATTAGTAGTTCCTGTTGGTTCAGCGATAATTGTATCATTTGAATCTTTTAATAATTCAATATTGACTCCAGCTAATGGATTACCAGCACTATCACGTGGTGTCACTAACAGATCAATTGTTGATTTACCATCTATCACTGCCGTTCCACTAACTACCAATTCAATTTTATCTGGAGGATTAATGCCAGTAGTTCCAAATTTAATGAGTTTAGGCGGAGCTGCTATAGCAGTATCTTTTACAGAAACTGTAACTGAAACTTCACCAGCAACTGAAGAAGTAATTTTTATACTAAAGAAGCCATTAACATCAGTCATTCCATCATTAAAAGATAAATCTGCTACTGCCGGACTAGGTGGCATTTGTACTGCAATAGGTACATTAGCAACTGCACTGCCGGCATTATTTCTGGTAACAACTTGAATTTCAATTGCATCAGAGCCATTTGCAAGTTGATTATTATTAACAACCGTTACTATTAAAGTGCTAACATTTTGCCCAAAAGTAATCGGTAATATTTCACTTTGTACTCCTTTGGATATAGCTGTTACTAAAACAGTCTCAATCACTGAGTTAGTAACTTTAGTCCTAAATTCACCTAATTCATTAGTAGTACCTTCTTGTGGATCAAAGATAATACTAGTAGAATTACTTGCTAAAGTAACGTCAATATTTGGAACTGGAGCATTATTATCATCCCTTGGAACAACTAATAGAGTAACTGTAGAGTTAACTTCTGGTTGTAAACTACCTTCCAATTGAAGGTCAACTTTAGCCGGATTAGGTATATTTGATACGCTAAATGTTATTTCTCTATTCTGAGGAGGAACATTGGCATTATTAACTCCTTCAACACTAATTCTAACTGAGATTTTGCCAGCAGATGTAGAAGTAATTTTAGCTATAAATAAACCATTAACATCAGTAAATGGACTATCAAATTTAGTGATTGCTGCTGGATTACCGGATAGTTGAACGTCGATAGAAGCACCAGCTACTGGTAAGCCATTTATATCTCTTGCGATAACATTAATTTGAGCAAAATCAGCATCATCACCAGTGGCTAATTGATTATTACGGACTACGCTAACATTTAACTCATCAACTCCAATATTGATTGAATTAAAAATTATAGTTTCAGTATCTTTAGGTTCTGATAAACCTTCTACTACTGCATCAATAGTAAATTGCTGTTCTCTAGTACTGGTGACACTAGCTAAAAACATACCTAACTCATTAGTAGTGCCACTATTTGGTTCAATTATAATATCTGAAACACTAGTAATTAAATTAATATTGATTCCAAACAGAGGATTATTATTAATATCACGTGGAATTACTACTAAATTTACTTTAGCTTCACCATTAGCTGGTTGAGAATTATTGCTTACTTGTAAATCAATACTACTAGGAATTCCATTAAATGCTTGAAAGTTAATAGTTTCAAAACTCGCAATTCCAGTTCCGGCAGCTGCAATAGTTACATTAACATTACCAGCTTCATTAGAAGTTATACTAGTAGTGAATAAACCATTGCTATCGGTAATACCTTGAGCTGGTTCTGCTCTGGCAGTAATACCAGCAGACATTTGTACTAAAATTGGCACTCCAGCAACTAAATTCCCACTACTATCTTTAGCAATTGCATTAATTACAATAGCATCGCTACCATTAGCAAGCTGATTATTGTTAGCCACATCGGTATCTAAATTTTTAATTTCACCAGACCCAGAAAACCTAACATTAGTTGAGGCTGTTGAACCTTGAGCATTTATAGTAACGGTAAAATTTTCAGTAATAGTATTAGTTAAAGCAAAAACAGCAGTTCCACTTTCACCAGTAACATCTGTGCCTTTATCAAAAATAGCAGTGTTGGAATTGGCAGAAATAGATACCGAAATATCTTTCAATGGAGTATTATTACTATCACGCACGATAGCAGTCAAATTAATTATATTTTCTCCATTCGCAATCTGATTATTGGGTGAAGCTAATAAAACTACAGATTGAACTCCTCCAGTGCCAGGAGGAGTAATATCACCAGAATTAGTAAAAGAAACATTGACTTCACTACTATTTACCCCACCAGCCACGGCTTTAGCAGAAAAAGTTTCGGTAAATTTATCAGTTAAGGTAGCCGAAAACCGACCGCTATTATCAGTTTTACCATCGTTATCCATTGTTATAATTGCAGAACCACCACCTACAATAATAACAACATCCTGATTAGAAATTGGTTCACCATCTTGATCTAAAACTCGGCCATTCAAATAAACAGGGTCAGTACCATTAGCAAGTTGAGGGCTATTCTTTGGTTGAGACAATTCTACAGTGGAAATTTTAGTATTATTAACTGTCCCATCGTCTGAAAAAATAATATCTTGTTGAATTGTAACAACTGTTGAACTGTCTGATGTTGTGTTACCAGTATTAGTAGTGGCCGTGATATTTACCGTTTCCACAATAGTATTAATTATATCCAATTCAAAACTACCATCTTTACCAGTATTACCATTAATAAATAAACTCTTAGATTCACCACCAATAATTAATTTGGCAGTTGCTGAATTACTAGATATATTGACTGGAACATAAGGAACTGGAGAACCACTTTCATCTCTAGCTATTACTATTAAAGTTGCTTTACTTCTTCCATCGGGCCGTACATTATTACTCTTGACAATTAAGTCAATACTACTAGGATTAGTGGCTATTTGACCACCAATAAATTCAAGCGTAAGAGGTCCAGCTGCCATCCCACCAGCAAATGGAGTTACTTTAGTAGTTTGTGGAATAGTATTAGTGATGCCTATAGTAACTTCTCCGGCATCATTGGTAACACCAACTGCATTAGGCACTGCAAATGAATCGAGTGGAAAAGCAAAATCAACAAAAATACCTGGAATACTAGTTCCATAAGCATCACGAGTTATAATTTTAATATCAATTGGAGTGACACCGTCAGCTGGAGCAATATTGTCATTACTAATAATTTCAGCAGTGACTGAGGCTCCAAAATAGATAGGAATATTAAAACCTCTTCTCAGATAATCTCTACCACTGATATTAATAAACACTGTTCCACTCCCAGAGCGGCTAACTGAAAAACTTACATTACCTTGACTATCACTGCTAGTTGGAACATTTTCTAATTTCGCTGACCCTTCTGGATGTAGGGTAATATTAAGTGGGATATTAGGAGCTAATTCTCCTGAACGTTCTTCATCGCCTCCAACAGTGGTAAAACTAATATTAGCTCTGCCACCACTAGTGATCAGTATTACTCCTGGAACACCAATAACACTAATACTAGTAAATCGGGTAGATGTATCTATTGGTTTGCCACCTACATCGCCTCCAGTATCCTCAAATAAATTACTCGGCTCATCACTTCCACCACCACAAGCATTTAATAAAGCTAACATAAATATTAGTATTAGCCATCGAATCGTAAAACGCATATATATTTCCTTTATATGAATTAATATTAGTAATCTATCGTTAATTATCTTCTTTTAAAATCTTTGGTGTAACAAAAATCAATAGCTCAGATTTAGATGTATTACGTGATTTATGTCTAAATAAAGCTCCAATAAGTGGTAAGTCAGCAAAGAATGGAACTCTTCTCATTGAGTTACGTTCATTACGTTCGTATACTCCACCCAACACGATTGTTTCACCATTATCAACCAAAACATTGGTTTTTATTTCCCGCTTTTCAATACTTATTTCGCCACCCATTTCAGCACCTGGAGAATCTTTTTTAATCTCTAATGTCATACTAATTCGATCATCAGGAGTTATTTGAGGAGTGACCTTAAGTTCTAATACTGCTTGTTTAAATTGGACTTGAGCGACAGCACCTATACCAGCAGATTGATAATAAGGAATTTCTGTACCTTGAGTTATAACAGCTTCTTGTTGATTACCAGTAATAACCCGAGGACTAGATACAATTTCACCATTACCTTCAGACTGCATAGCAGATAATTCTAATTGAAGTAAATAACTCCCAATTTTACCAACGGCTAAACCAAGTGCTGCTGTTGGAGCAGATACAGGTAGACTTATTAAAAGATTTTCTCCATCTCCTTCATTTGTAGTATTTTCACTAGTAAAACCAGTACCACTAGAAAATTTAGTATCACCACCTAATTTACCTCCTAATACTATTCCATTTCCATGGCCTAAATCTTCATTACCACTATAACCAAATTTGACTCCTAATTCTTTACCAAAACTACTATTGGCTACGACAATTCGTGATTCGATTAAAACCTGACGTACTGGAGTATCTAATGAAGAAATCAAATTTCTTATTTCTTTAATTTTAGCGGCAGTATCTTGAAGAATGACTGTATTAGTCCTTTCATCCATAGAAACACTGCCTCTATTTGAAATGAATGAATGTTGCCCACCTGTTCTTAACAAACCAACTATATTAGTAGCTTTAGCATAGTTGATAATTATAAATTCTGTATAAAGTGGCTCTAACTCTTTAATTTTCTGTTGGGCAGTCAATTCTCTCTGTCTACGTTCATCAATATTCTTTTTTAAATCTATCATAACTACATTACCTATTTTACGCATTCCCAACCCTCTTGCTTCGAGAATTATATCTAAAGCTTGATCCCAAGGGATATTTTTTAAGCGTAAAGTAACATAACCTTTTACCTCATCACCAGCAACCATATTTAAATTAACTCCTGGTAAATCAAATAGTAATGACAATGCAGCTCGCACACTAATATCTTGAAAATTAAAGGAAACTAATTGCCCTTCATATTTGCGTTCTTCAATTTTAAGTTGTTCTTGTTTAACTTCTACTTTTTCTTTTACTTCAATCATATAAATATTTTTTGTCTGATAAGCATGATATTCATAATTGCCTCTAACACTAATATTTATAAAAACATCACCCCTTTTAGAAAAAGTATCTACAAAAGAAATTGAAGTAGCGAAATCCATTACATCTAATCGTCGGTCTAATTTTCTTGGTAACTTAGTATTAAGAATCTTTATTGCTAAATTATTAATTTCATGTTCCATATCTACATTTACTATAATATCAGGATTAGATAGGGTTATAGCGACTTGTCCAGCACCTTCTTGAGTACGGCGAAAGTTAATATTTTGTATATGATCACCTAATAACCCAAAAGTATTTTGCCTAGTAGATTTATTTGCTAACTGAGTATTGTGTAATGAAGAATTATTGAATAAATTATTAGATTTAGAAGAGCCTTGCAGTGACATATTTTCTACAGATATTAATACTCGTTTATTTTCAACTACTATGTTGAATGGCACCATACGTATTAAACTTAGAACAATACGAGTTCGATCTTGAGTTTCTACTGCATTAGTATTTTGTACAACTCCTATACCTATAATATTCGATTTTTTAGGTAATCCTAACGTAATATTGGGGAAATCTAATACTATTCGGGCTGGATTATCAGTGGAAAAACTTCTATGAGTTATATTACTATTAGCAAACACCAACTGAATTTGGACTTTATTACCCGGCATAGTAGAAAAATCTATTTTCTCTAATTTATTTATTCCACTATAAGCAATAACTGTTGAAGTTAAATTAACTACAACCAGCATAATTATACTATATACATATTTATAAAACTTAGATTTCATAACAATATACCTTAGTTACTAATCACCAAATAAATGAATAGAAGCTTCTTTTTCTGTCCAACAACCATCATCATTTGGTACTTTTTCCAAAATTTTAATTTCTTCATCTGAAATACCTGTAATTCTTCCATAATTTTCTCCAAGGTAATCATCGACTTTAACTCGATATATTGTACCTTCACTTTTTGCTATCAACAGACCCCATAGCACATTTCTTATTTTTAAACTTCCAACCATTTGTAAAGCATCAAGTGGCATTAATTCTAAACCTACTCTTACTCGACTAGGGTCTTTTGGATCTGGACAATCTTCAGTTTTTTTGCCAGTCCCAGTATTCAGGTTAATTTTATTACCTAAATGGTTTTTGGTGTCTAGTATTGGTACAAATGGATCTCTTTTATGTTGTACCGAATAATAATAAGGGGGGATTTGTTTTACTTCTGGAATAGCGTCTACATGTGGATTTTTTCTAGCATTGATTTCAGCTACATAGGATTCTAAATCAGCTATATTTCTATCACTGCATGACGATAACATCATCAAGAGAATACAATAATTTGATATTGATTTATTCATAATATTAACAGGAAAATTTAGATATTATCGTTTCTTTAAAAGAAGCTTTAATTTATTTTTTATTAGGTCTCTTATTACTAGTTTTCTTTTTAGAACCGTCTTCTTCAGTTTCATCAACCTCAAGATAACGATAAATTTGAGCTATCATTTCTAGGGTAAGCATCTGTTCATTACCTTCGTCTGATGTTATTTTAACATTATGTAAAGTTACAATACGATTCATTGCGGCAACATTACTGATAAATTTACCAAAAGCATGATAATTGCCTCTAGCACGTAACTTTATTGGCAGTTTTACATAAATATTTTTCTCTTCTTTTTCGCCTCTATAGTCAGGTTGAAATAATTCTTGTTTTAAACCACTTGCCAAAACAGCTTGCGAAATATCTCTAATTAATTCATCAACTTGGGCTTGATTAGGTAACTTGCGTAACATTTCCGAAAGAGTAGATTCAATTTGGATTAACTGTTTTTTGAGTTTTGGTAAAGTAGCAGATTTCCATTGTTTAGTTTTAAAATCACTTTTTAATTCATTTTCTTGTGCGGTTATTTCGGCTAAATTTTCAATTTGAACTTTAGTATCAAACCACAAGCCAGATATAAATGCAATTACACATAATATAATAATTATTACACCTTTAATTGGAATTGGCCAGTTACCAAAATTTTTGGGATCTAAATTTTTAAATTCTTCTGTTTTCATAATGGCTTACTAATCTTCTGTTGAAGGAACAGCTTGAGTAACTTCCAATTTAAAGTTATTTTTAGCTTCTCCATCAGATTCAATAATATAAATTTTAGGATTAGCTAACCATTCAGATTCTTCAATTTTACCCATTAACGATGATACTCGTGCCCCAGACTGAACCATTCCTTCAAGAGTTATTTTATTACCTTTTTGAACCATACTAGTAAAATAAACTCCATTTGGGATTTGCTTAACTAATTCGTCAAACAGATGTACAATTTGTGGCCGATTTTCTTCCAGCTCTTGAATAACATTCATACGTTCTATTAAACGTTGTTTCTTTTCATCTAAAGTTTTAATTTCTTCAATCTTTGCTTCAGCGATTTTAATTTGTTTTTGCAAATAATCATTACGGGATTGTTGGTAATTTATTTCGCCTTGAAAATAAAGATGTATTCCTAGTATCACCAAACCAGTTAAAAATAAAGATATACCAGTGATAACTCCAAAACGAATTTCACGTTCTTTTTTAAGTGTATCGCGCCAAGGCAGTAGATTAATACGTGGAGACATAATTTAATACTCATCAAAAGTTCGCAAGGCAAGTCCACAGGCAACCATTAAGGAAGGGGCATCATCTGCTAAAGCTTTTTTACTTACTCGTGAAGCAACTGACATTGAGGCTAACGGATTAGCAATAGATACGTGGCCACCTACTTTAGTTTCAACTTGTTCAACAATGTTTGGGATAGAAGCACATCCACCAGAAATTAAAATGTGGGATAATTTTCCATAAGTCGATTGCGAATAGTAAGATTGTACCATTATACTAATTTGTTGAGCCATTTCATCTCTAAATGATTCCAATACATCAGTTTCATATGACTCTGGAAGACCACCATCACGAGTACCTAAATGTGCTTCCTCGTAAGTTAATTTGTAAATGGATTGAATTTGCTCAATAAGTTGCTTACCACCAAACATTTCTTCGTGGGAATATATAATATTTTGATTATCGCCCAGCACATTCATTATGGTTGTAGTTGCCCCTACTTCAATTAATGCAATTGTCTCACCTTCATTAATATCTGGATCATTTTCTGCTATCATTATAAATGCCCTTTCAAGAGCGTATCTCTCTATATCAATGACTTTAGCAGTTAATTTAGCCATTTCTAAAACTGTTGTATGTGCTTCTAAGGTTTCACTTCTACAAGCAGCTAATAGTACATCAACTCGATCTGGTTCTCTTTCATTCGGCCCTATCACTTGAAAATCGAGTTCAATATCTTCAATGTCCTGACCCAAATGTGTAGCCGGGTCTTCTTCAATTAATTCCTTCATATCTGAATCAGGAATTTTATCCATGGTTATTTCTTTAGTAATAACTTCAGGGCCAGCTACTGCAATAGCAGCAAACTGTGATTTAGGTTTTGCACGTTTTACCACAGCGGAAATAGCATTACCAACAGTTTCTACTGCATCAGGATCTATTTTTTTATCCTCTATAACTTTATCCGGCAATAACTCTATGCCATAACTTTCAACTTTATAGCCCTTGCCAGCCTTACTCAGCTCAAGCAATTTAATGGCAGTAGTACTAATATCAATTCCTACTAAAGGGTCTGGTTTTAAGCTTAATAAACTCATAATATATTTTATAACAGCAATTAATATTAATTAAGAATTATCTTAAATATTTTAAATACTACTAAAAATTTCAGTTAGATAGAAAGAATACTTAATACTATACATTAAACACCGTAAATAACTATATGTCAAGATTAATATTAAACATTTTTTTCATAGATTAATCAGTACTAGTTTGCCGAACATTATTTAAAAACTAAAATTATTTAAAATTTGTACCAAGAAAATTTATAATCAATATTTTATAACAAAGATTATTTAAATCTATAGTAATATGGTAACATGCTTAAGTATTATTCTCACAGATTTCACCAAATCTTTATAGTTTACCAATTAAAATTTTCTTAAAATACCTTTAATAAAAGAGATTACTTAAAATAATAATTTTTAATTAAAACTACGCACTAACTTTTCATGAATATTAGAGACAAATTTTATCTAGTTTTACGCACTACATTACTAATGGGGCTGTTAAGCATATTAATAGCAATAACCACTGTAGCCGCTGTCAAATGGTATTTTATACCACAATTACCATCAGTTGAAGTATTAAGAGATATACGTCTACAAGTTCCATTACATATATATACCAAAGATAAAGCTTTTATCGCAAAATATGGAGAACAACGACGAATTCCATTAGCAGATGGTGAAATCCCCCCATTACTAGTTAAAGCCATATTAGCAGCAGAGGATAACCGATTTTTCGAGCATAGTGGGGTTGATTTAAAAGGTTTATTAAGAGCAGTTGTTAGTTTGTTAAAAACAGGTGAGAAACGTCAGGGTGGTAGTACTATTACTATGCAAGTTGCTCGTAATTTTTTTCTTACCCATAAAAGAACTTTTGCTCGTAAATTTAATGAGATTTTATTGGCCTTTAAAATTGAAGAAGAATTAACTAAAGAAGAAATACTTAGGTTATATTTGAATAAAATATTTTTTGGCAACCATGCTTATGGAGTGGGAGCAGCAGCTGAAATATATTATGGTAAAGATATAGATAAATTAACTTTAGCCCAACTAGCTATGATAGCAACTTTACCCAAAGCACCATCAGCGAATAATCCAATAAATAATCCAAAACGAGCCTTAGAGCGTAGGAATTATATCTTAAGGCGAATGTTAGGTTTAAAATATGTTAGTGCAGAAGAATATAAAATAGCGGTTAATACTCCAATAACTGCAACAATCTATAAATTGATTCCAAAAATTGATGGTTTATATGTTGCTGAAATGGTACGCTCTTATTTAATAAATAGATTTGGTAAACAGGTAATTCACAGCGGTTACCGAGTTTTTACCACCATTGATAGTGATCTACAAAAAAAAGCTAATGTAGCAGTCCGCAAAAATTTGTTACGTTATGATCGAAGACATGGATATACAGGGGCAATTGCTAATGTACCAATACCTAAAAAAATTAAAGACATTGATGTAAGCAGGTGGGCAACTAAAGCTTTAAAAAAATATCCAGTATTAGGATATTTAGTACCAAGTATAGTACTTAAAGTTAGACATAAAAGTATTGTTGTGTTTAATGCTAAAGCAGGCGAATTTACTATTAAATGGAGTGGTTTATCTTGGGCTAGACGTTATATTACTTCATATCGACGAGGACGTTATCCAAGAAACGCTCGAAGTATAGTAAAACCAGGTGATATTATCATGGCATCTCCTAAAATATCATTAAAAACTAAAAAAGAAGACAAAACATCTAAAGAACAACCGCTTATAGAAGTGAATATACAAAATTTGAAGTTTAAAGATGTCAGTTGGCGTTTATCACAAATTCCACAAGTTGAAGGAGCATTAATAACTATTAATCCAAATGATGGTGCTATTATTGCGTTAGCAGGTGGATTCCATTATTTTAACAGCAAATTTAATCGAGTTACCCAAGCAAAAAGACAACCTGGTTCAACTTTTAAACCATTTATTTATTCAGCAGCTTTATCCAGAGGATTTTCAGCTAATAGTTCGATTAATGATGCTCCAATAGTGTATAAAATTAGTGGTGGTAAAAGATGGCGACCTAGAAATTATAGTAAGAGATATTATGGATGGACTACTTTGCGTAGAGCTTTGGCTTATTCACACAATGTATCTTCAGTTCGACTGCTAGAAAAAGTAGGAGTTGATTATACTAGAAATTATTTGACTAATTTTGGTTTTAATAAGAAAGATATGCCCAAAAATCTCACTATTGCTTTAGGTACTGGTGAAGTTACTCCATTGAAATTAGCTACTGGTTATGCGGTATTTGCTAATGGTGGATTTCGGGTAAAACCATATTTCATTGATCGGATTGAAAATATCCATGGTAAAGTTATTTATTCAAGCAATCCATTGAAAATATGTCGACGATGTCCAGTTGAAATTTTAACATCTAAATTGGATGAAAGTAAAGACCTTTTGACCTCCCATGATAACTGCGATCAAATACCTCGTTATGCACCAAAAGCTATAACTTCACATAATGCTTATTCCATGACTTCCATGTTAAAAGATGTGATTAGAATTGGAACCGCCAAAAAAGCCAAACAACTTAAACGTAGTGATATAGCTGGTAAAACTGGTACAACAAGTAATTTACGAGATGCTTGGTTTGTTGGGTATAATTCTGATATAGTTACTGCTGTTTGGATTGGTTTTGATAAGCCACGTTCTTTAGGTTATAAAGAAACTGGTGGTAGAACGGCACTACCTATGTGGATTGATTTTATGCGAGTTGCCTTTAAAGGTAAACCTATTCGATCTTTGCCTAAAAGATATCGTTCTGCTGCTATTAATAAAAAATCTAAAAAGAGAAAACGTACTACCAGAGCAACGAAGAAAAGGAAAAGTAAGAAGAAAAGGAAACGTACTGTTAAAAAAAGATCAACTGTTATCCCTGAACAGCTATTTTAGGGTTCCATATTTACAGAAATAATTATGTTTATTGAAAGTTTACTGGTAGTTTTAGCTTATTTATTAGGCTCTGTATCTGGTGCAATGTTAGTATGTAAAACTATGGGATTGGCCGATCCACGCACTCAAGGTTCTGGCAATCCTGGAGCAACCAATGTATTACGACATGGAGGCAAGAAAGCTGCAATAATAACTTTGTTGTTGGATATATTAAAAGGTGTGGCAGCAGTATTAATTACTAAACTACTTACTAGCTCTGTAATTATATTGGCTGGAGTTACTATTGCCGTTTTTATCGGTCATTTATATCCAATTTTCTTTAATTTTCAAGGTGGTAAAGGGGTTGCAACTGCATTTGGAGTTTTGATTGCATTAATATGGCCAGTTGGTTTAGCAGCTTTAGGTACATGGGTAAGTATAGCTATATTATTACGTTATTCATCATTAGCAGCAATTGTTACTGCCATATCAGCTCCAATATATATGTTTTGGTTTACCCCAATCTGGGAATATAGAATTATATGTATTGCAATCAGTATGTTATTACTTTGGAGACATCGTTCCAATATTCGTAAATTATTAGCTGGTCAAGAAACTAAAATTGGTAAGTAAGCATTTTTTATTATCATAATCAATAGTAAAGACTATATATTTAAATGTAATAATTTTACTAACTGACATTATACAAAAATAATATATACAACATTATCACTTAATAAATCAGGAATTCTTTATGGCAAAATCGGTAGGTGTACTTACTGCTGGCGGTGATAGTCCGGGACTTAATGCAGCAATCAGAGCAATTGGAAAAGCCGCTATTGGTTCTTTTGGAATGCAATTTATTGGTTTTCGTGATGGTTTTCGTGGTTTAGTAGAAAATCGCACTGTGCGTTTGGATGAAGCAGCCTTATCAGGTATTTTGATTGTTGGAGGAACCTTACTAGGTACTAGTCGTGATAAACCACATCGTATGCCAATAGGTAGTAAAGTATTGGATATGACTGATACAATTGTTGAAACTTACTATAAACATCACCTGGATGTATTAGTTTGTTTAGGTGGTGGTGGTACTCATAAAAATGCGTTTCGACTACAACAAGCTGGATTAAATATTATCACATTGCCTAAGACAATCGATAATGATTTAGCAATGACAGATACTACTTTAGGGTTTGATACAGCATTAAGTATCGCCACTGAAGCAATTGATCGCTTGCACAGCACTGCTCATAGTCATCATCGGATCATAGTAGTAGAGGTAATGGGACATAATGCTGGTTGGTTGGCTCTGGGAGCAGGAATTGCTGGAGGAGCTCATGTAGTATTAATTCCAGAAATACCTTATAATATCAATACTGTTGCTAATTCCATTCGGCAACGTAGCAGATATGGAAAGAACTTTAGTATTGTAGTAGTGGCAGAAGGAGCAATGTCACAAGAAAATGCTAAGTTTATCAAATCCAATGAGAAATCTAGTAATAAAGCTAAAAATAAAAAAGCTAAAAATCTGATTAAAGAACAATTAAAGCAGTTTAAATCTCAACAAACTGATAATACTAGAAATCTTACAGAAAAACTTGAAAGCTTGACAGGGCTAGAATCTAGGATAACAACTCTAGGTCATTTACAAAGAGGTGGCACTCCTTCTGCTACTGATCGATTATTAGCTACTAGATTAGGTACAGCTTGTACTTATATGATTAAAAAAGAAGAGTATGGAATTATGATGGCTGTTAAAGGGGAACAAGTTTTACCCGTAAAATTGGAAGAAGTGGTTGGTAAACGTAAAATAGTTCCATTGAATCATTCTTGGATAGAAACGGCTAATGAAGTTGGTATTTGTTTAGGAAATTAATAGTAAATTTAATGTTAAGTTATTATAACTACAACACCATCCCAAAGATATGAATTGATTGAAAATATTAACGATGGGATAGAATCTATCAAGCCAAGTTAAAAGGTGTTATCGAACCATGTTATGAAACTTATAGCAAACCTAATTCCTATGGATTCAGACCTATGAAAAGTACTAAGGATGCTATAGAACATTAACGCTGTTAAACGGAAAAGCATGGATACTTGAGGGAGACAGGATTTTTTGATAATATCAAAAGCGATAACTACAAGTCATCATAAATGATAAGAAAATTATTAATACAGTCAATAATTTGGTCAAAGAACCATGACAGTAAAGAAATAATAGAAACGGATATTGGCACACCTCAAAGTGGTGTAATCAGTCTGTTATAGTAACATTCCTATGTTTCCGCACCATAATTATATTATGAAATATATATTCTATAGTATCGATAACCGAATCAAATTTATAACGAAATCGCTTAATAGAACGTTTTAATGAAGCCCAAGTACGTTCAATTGGATTTAATTCTGGTGAATATGATGGTAGCTTACATCCTGATTGCTCTATTAATAATTCAGTTTAAATTATGAAAAAAGGCATTATCCATTACAATTATTTGCCCTGATTCTAATACTGGCAACATCTTAATAAATATTAAATAGTATTCATACTTCCTTCATAATGGAGCCACAATGTTATGTTTATTAAGTGCTGCAATATATGTTCTCATTTACCTTTATGACATCTAAATATCTTATCTTTGGTGACCAACCTTTATCTCGAATTATATTAGGTTTAATACCACTTTCGTCAATATATACAAATTATTCTTTACCTATCAACTATTTGTTTAAATTCCTTCTGCTTTATCTTGTTCTTCATAATTTAACTTTTAGAGGTTATTCCAAGTTTATTCAAGGCTTTACTTATTACAGGTTAAGTTACTCCGATGTGCATGTATTAAAATCTATCTGGATATTCTAATACTTGTTGAGATAATTCTGATAAATTTACTTTAGTTGTTTCCACAAGCATGTCCTCATGAAAATGGGGATTGTTTTTGGAGACTCCTGTTTCTTTAATTTACCCATTCTTGTGTTGTACTCCAAATATTTTGCTTGCACTTCTCATGCTTTTCTTCAATAATCTATTGCACGTTTTTTTAAATCTTTACTATGATAGCATTTCCCGAATAATCAAGATACAAGAGATGATATAATAGAAAAAACTAAAAAGCGAGAAAAAAATGGGAAAAGGATACTCAATAGATTTACGAAAAAAGATAGTAGAAAGTTATGAAAGAAGGTTCAATACGCAAAATAGCGAAAAGATTTAAAGTATCAAAAGGATTTGTATTTAGTATATTAAAAAGGTTAAAGGAAACAGGAACAATTTATCCAAAGCTGCATGGTAAAGGAAGAA
>JASFYV010000206.1:0-3715 GCA_045046925.1 Candidatus Marithrix sp.
GGTTATTAAAATTCAACTCATTTCTAAAATTGAAGATTTGGTTGATATTCTTATTTAATTTTTGGCAATTTATAAGCTCTCTAATAGCTTTGATATTACGCTTTGTTGTATGTTTTATATGTTTTGTTCGATTTTTATCCCTTTTTGTCGATTTTTTGAACTAATACTATGAGGTATTAAATACTAACCATAAGATTAATGGTTTTTGCCCAATAACCTCGCTATTTGTAGTGTTTTGCCTTCGAATTTAGTTTGAATTAAGAGCAAAATGGGACAATAGATTAATAGAGGTATGCAGATAGTATGCATTTCATCGATTTTATTGTATTTAACAGAGAAATTTAAGTTTTTAACGAAAAAAATATGTAAACGGTTGAATATAAGATAATTTGATTTACCCAAGTCTATCAATTATGAAAACAAAACTACTATTTTACGTATTTTCTATTTTATTTGTGTTTAATCCCTTTTTAAGAATTAATGCTCAAACATGTGGTTCTTATACTTTTAACCCACCAAGCTCTCCTGCAACTTGTAATTATACTTATACTGCTTCTGGTTGGGTTGATGGTTCTGGAAATCCTACCACAGCACCAAGTACAGTTAATGGGTCAACTACAGTATGTATATTAGCCGATAATAATGATACCTTGGCTGGGTCTGGTTTTAAGGGAACGCTTTACATAGGGCCTGGGGTAACTTTTTCTGGAGCCATTGCGAGTATCAATGGTGCTACATTATTAATTGAAGGTGGTTTAAGCTTAGCATTGAACCCATCATTTCAAAATACAACAGTTTATATTTATGATACAGGTTTGGTATCTATTCCAGGAACATTTAATCCGGCCGGTTCTTCAATAGTTTATAATAATGGCGTTTTTGATATAGGAGATGAACTACAACTTGGAGGTAGTACTACGTTTGTTTCTTTTAGTGGAAGTAGAACAACAGTTCAGTCGGATGCGGGAATTGCCAGTGACTATTCTAATTGTGGTATTTTAGAAGTTTATGGATCGTTGTCTTCTGGAGGGTCGAGTACCCTAACTAATGATTGTTCCGTTTATATTCATACCGATATGTCACTTAATGCAGACTATACAAACAATGGACTTTTTGTTTTAGATGGTGATTTGAGTTTTGGTACAGCCAAATTTTTTAACAATGGAACGATGATACTCAATAATATTAATTTGAGTAATGATGACTTAATAGGGAACGATGAAGATTCATTTTTAGTTGTAAGAAATAATGCTTCACTTACCAGTGGAGCTACGATTACAGGACATATGTTTTATGATGTTGATGATGGAGGTGGCTTTGATACAAGCTGCGCATCATGTACAGAAGATATTGATGTCCTTCTAGATGTTACCATTCCACCTACCTCAGAGCTCTTATTAGAAGATTGTGGCGCTAATATTGTTATAAACCCTGTTTTATTTGAATCTAAGCTTGATTTTGATGGTGTAGATGACTATTTGTCAACACCTGAGTTTATAAATGGTTCCAGTGATATTACTTTGATGGCTTGGGTAAAGTCTGATTCTGGTAATACTGGAAATATTACCATTGCAGGTGAAGATACGGGTTGCAAATTATGGTTACAGAATGGTAACCGACCATCATTTACAATAAGGACGTCTGGAAGTGCTGAACAAACGGCAGGCGTATGTAGTTGTAGTGCCATTAACTTAGAGGAGTGGCATCATATTACTGGAAGTTTTTCTAGCAGTACAGGTTTGATAAAACTTTATGTTGACGGTGAATTGGTAGATACTCATGATACTGCAGCTACAGGATTTAATATACAAAACACAGCATCTTCAAATGGCAATTTTGAGGTAGGACGAACATCAAAAGTTGTTGCAAACAGAGAGTATTATAGAGGAGATATTGATGAGGTTAGAGTATTTAATATGGTACTTACTGATGGCCAAATTCAAAAAATGATATATCAAGAAATTGAAGACAACTCAGGTTTAATTAAAGGTTCTATCATTAATAAAAATATTATTGATTTTTCTTCTAATGCTACTGTACCATGGATAAGTCTCATGGCTTATTACCCTATGGCTGATATTATTTCGTATGATAGAACAACAGATCATTCTGTAAATGATAGAATTACTAAGCTGCATAATATCACCACAATGCAGCAACAAACGGCTCCAATGCCTTATGTTACTATAAATAATGGTGATTGGACAACAGCATCCACATGGCAACATGGTGATGTTTGGGATATTGAAAATATAGCAACCAATAAAGATTGGAGTATTGTAAAAATAGCAAGTGATGTATCAGCATATCACACGATTAAAACAATAGGTTTAATAATTGATGCAGGTAATACTTTAACAGTACACAGTGAAAGTCTTGTTGAAAACTCTTGGTATTTAGAGTTAAATGGAACCCTTAACTTAGAAGACGACTGCCAGTTAATTCAAACTGTAAATAGTGATTTAGTTACCTCTGCAGCAGGGAAGCTTTTAAGACGTCAAGAAGGTACTTCAAATGTATATAGGTATAACTATTGGTCTTCGCCAGTTGGAACCACAGGAGTTACAAGTTTGACAGATAATAATACGTTAACAAACAACACTAATAATACACCCTTTAACTTAAATATGATAAAAGATGAGGCTGGAATTAATTTGTCTTTTACTTCTGCATATGATGAAGTTGGAAAAATTAGTACCTATTGGATGTATACCTTTAAAAATGGATTAACCTATTGGGATTGGGCATTTCTTTCACCAAGTACACCGCTGGAAGCAGGGGTAGGTTTTATACATAAAGGAACAGGGAATGCCGGTGTAGAGCAACAATATATTTTTGAAGGAAAACCAAATAATGGCACCATATTAATAAATGTCACCGATGTAGGTGGTCCGGGATCGGTCACATCGGTATCAAAAACGGAGTATTTATTAGGAAATCCGTATCCGTCGGCTTTAGATATTCATAAATTTATTGATGATAATGCTGGGGTTATAGATGGTACGTTGCAATTATGGCAACAATGGGCAGGAGATTCTCACTACCTTAATGAGTACAAAGGAGGTTATGCACAAGTAAATAAACTGGGATCCGTAAGAGCCTTTCAATTTGTAGGTTTTTATGGAGCCAATAATGGCTCTCAGGATGGGACAATAACACCTTCAAGATACCTTCCAGTTGCTCAAGGGTTTATTACAGAAATTATTGCAGACGGTAATGTTGAGTTTAATAATAGTCAACGCATATTTATCAAAGAATCTGATGCAGATGGTACTTATAATAATGGGTCTTCATTCTTTAAATCGAGTGATACAAAATCTAAATCTAAAAAAAGTAATAGTGCGAAAGAAAATAATGAGCGTGATGACATGCAGAAAATTCGTTTAGAATTTAATTCAACATCAGGACCAGCAACAAGAAGAGAACTGCTTTTAGGTTTTAGCGAAACCACTACAGATGGATTTGATTATGGCTACGATGCAGAATGTGATGAATCTACTAATAACGATTTTAATTTGGGTTTAGATGGCAAGAATATGAATATGCAAGCATATAGTCCCATTTCTGTTGATAAAGTAATACCGCTAAATTTTAAATCTTCTGGAGATCATTCGTTTGAAATTAGGATTACAGAAACAGAAAGTTTGGATGAAGATCAAGAGGTCTATTTAAGAGATAATTTAACAGGAGATTATTTTGAATTAACAACTATGGA
>JASFYV010000207.1:0-3982 GCA_045046925.1 Candidatus Marithrix sp.
AAGGTGTTCCTCGTACTGCTAAAACTAAGGCTCATAATCAGGCTCTTTCTAAAAGACGGATTTTAATTGAAAATATTAATCCAACTTGTAAAATTTTTCGCTGTGTTAAATATGTTTACCGAGCTAAACATAAAAATTATAGTTTAATTTGGCTATTAATGGCTGCTATTGTCAACTTGAGAACATTGCTCTATTTAGGAAAGATGTCTATTTGGTAACGTTGTTGCAAGTTTTTGAAATTTTTGTTCAAGCACACAGAAGGTTCCATATCATTCAATGCCCATTGCATATCTAACATGGTGACTGAAATCAAACGTTCTTCTGCTTATCTTAATAATTATAAGGAAGTTCTAGTACTAATGAACTGGTATTATCAATTTGAGGATAATTTTGTAAATAATGGCGAATTGTCAATAGAATAAAATATAAATGAGCTAAATGACTGGCCCTTGAAAAGGAAAACGCATTTGACTCTGTTTATGTTCAGTCCATTTATTGTCCAACAGCTTGTTAATGTCTGTACAAAGTATATGAATTTGTTCTCGTAAAAAACTGGGTTGGGTTGGAAGGGATTGACTAGCATTGGAATGGTTGAACGAATTTATTGGGTAAATGGTAAAGAAACTCAAGAAAAACGTTATATGTTCAATACCTAGTAATGCCAAAATCTTTACAAAAGCAGTATGAGAACATTGGACTACCGAGAATAAATTACATTGGCGACTTGATGTTATTTTTAGAGAAGATGCTAACACACAAGGGTAATTCTCCGTATGACCACTATTAGACATATCTGTATGGGTATTTTTGACCTTGACTAACTAGTTAGTCTCTCTAAGAAACAAGGCTATGTGGAGTGATGATTACCGTGCTAAACTCGTGTTTGGATTATAATTTTAATGCGGTGTCGCCCTGTCCAACCAAGTTACCACTCGAACGATATCCTTGTTAATTCTCTTAACAGTATAATTAGGTGGTTAAAATATTGTGCAATGCTTTTAAGGGTTTGGACTCATATTTTAACGGCTGATTAAACCATCATAGTTAAAAATCCAAGTTCTGGTAATGTGTAGTATATCAACTTCTTTACTAATATCTTTAGGAAATGGTTTAAATGGTAAGGCAAGATGCACAATTTGTAGAGCGGCTGCATCTAATTTATTATGTTTCGATGGTGTAGTAATTTCAATATTATGTACTGTACCATTAGAATTAAGAGCTACTTTCAGTACCACAGAACCGCTAATTCCTTTGAAATTATCTTGGTAAAATTTAGTTCCGATATCTTCTACTCTTCTACGCCAACTATCCATATAACTAGCATATTTGTATTCTTTAGTACTGGAATTAATAAATTCTTGGCGTGGTCTTTTAGAATATTCTCGATATTTCTTATCAAATTCGGCCTGCATACTGGCAAATTTTATTGCAAATTCATTGATAAATATTTCGTTGTCTGATATATAATCATTTTCTGTTTGTGAATCTTGATCTTGCTCGGCTGGTTCTTCTGGAGGGATTATATCTGGTTGAATTGCTACCTGATGTTGAGAAGGCTTATCTATAGCTAAAATTTCAGTTTTATATTCTTTAGGGGTAGTAGCTGCCTGAACTGGTGGAGGGGTAAAAACTATTTCTGCTGTTGAGTCTGGAAAGGGTGCAATAGTTGGAGTAGTCGGCCGATTTTCCTGTTCAGTTTCACCACCACCTTTATAATTAACTTGAGCCAAATAATCAGCTTTATCTGGTGTTTGTTCAGTACTTTTCTGCACTATGATAATTTCCATAGCAATACTTGAATTTCCTTTAAGTAAAGGAGGCATAACAAAACCAGAGCTAATTCCAACAACATGGAGAAGTATTGCAAAAAATAATGCAATAGTAAACCTTTCAGTGGTAGGAGCAATCATTTGATTGTATATTTGAGCTTACTTTTTTTGTAAAACAACATCAATATTTACATCAGAATCTTTAATTTCAATCCATTTTCTATATTCATGATAACCTGAACGAGTTATATAAATATCATACTTGCTTGGTTTTAATAAAATACCATAGTTATACTTGGGAACAATATTCATAATTCTAATTTTGCTAGTAGCTGGGCTTACATTAATCATTAAAGAATATTTATTCTTCTTTGATTCTAGTTCATCGGTAACAACTTTCATGTCATCAGCATTATAGGATTTATCAGCACAATCAATACTAAAAGCTTTTTTATTTATATGATAAACGTTAAATTTATCTTCCGAAAAATCAACTTTATCATTATAATAGCTAATATCCTGTTTTTGTTTAGTAATAACTATATTGATATCTTCTATCTGTTTATCGCTAAGATCATTTACTTGAGAACGTTTTTCTTTTATATAACTAGTACGCTTCTCTATTTCTGTTTTAATTGATTCCAACTTAAAATTTGCTTGTTCTATTATTTTAGCTTGCTTATCTAGTTTATTCTGCAAAGAAATACAATCCTTCAATTGCTCTTTTGTCAAATCTGCTGTTTCACCATTTTTGGAAGAAGTAATAGTTTCCAAGATTTTGTTATTTTCAGCTCTCAAAATACCAGAAAAGAATAGTGTAATGGTTATTATTGAAATAACGATTTTTTTCATTATATCTCCTAAAATTAGTAATGAATTTATTTAGGTTGAATTGTAACTATACTGATATTACTCAAAATTTTTCCAAATATTGAATTATAATCATCATTGTAAAATTTGTGTAACATCAGCTAGTAATTAAAGCTCTATTAAATCATTTCAACAAACTTGTTCAAATAATTTATTTAATAACTATTCAGCAGTTATTTCAATTAATTCAATCTCAAATATCAAAGTTGCATTAGGCCCTATCTGGCTACCAGCTCCTCTTTCACCATAAGCCAAGTTGCTAGGAACAAATAATTGCCATTTTGACCCTTCTCTCATTAATTGCAATGCTTCAGTCCAACCAGCAATAACTCCATTAACTGGAAATGTAGTAGGTTTATTGCGTTTATAAGAACTATCAAACTCAGTTCCATTAATTAAATTGCCACGATAATTGGTTTTTACTTTATCATCAACTTTAGGGGTGTTACCAGTACCAGAGGTCATTACTTTATATTGCAAACCGCTAGGAAGAACAACAACTCCATCTTTTTTGGCATTTTCAGCTAAAAATTCTTCACCTTCCTTAGAATTTTGAGCAGATTGTAATTTCTTTTTTTCTGCTTTTTTAACAGTCATTTCTTTCCTAAAATTCTGCATTAAGTTGGTCATTTCTTCGATGTTTATTTTAGATTCACCATTAGAAAAACCATCTTTTATTCCTTGAGACAGGGCATCCATATTGATTTCTATACCTTGTTGACTCATATTTTTGCCAATATTATGCCCAAAAATATAACTAATTTTATCTTGTTTAGTAGTTAACGTATCATTTGCTTTGGTAGTTTGAATTTCTTCAGCAGATACTTGAACCGCAAGTAGACCCATCGTAATGATGGTTATATAGTGTAATTTCATTAAAATTCCTAAATGAAGTTTTATCAAAAAAAAATTTATATTTAAGTAAAATAATTGTTATTGAAGTTAATTAAGCATTATAGCATTAAAAATTAACATATATTTTGCCGATAATTTCTAAAATTATTATTTAGCTAAATACTTAAGCAATATAATGTAATTATACTAAATTTTCAAGTAATGTTTATTAACTTAATATATAGTCTTTAAAGTTTTATAAAGTAGTTTTAATCAGATTTAAACGTTTAATTCTGGGTTAGTTAGAATACCTATCATAATTCTCTGGCATTATTCCACATTCCTACCATCTTGATCTATCAGCAATTTAAGTTTAAAATAATATTCCCTAAATATCACAACAGATTTATTATATAGTACTATTTAAATTCAATAATCTTTTTGGAAGGCCAAATCTATCGCTTTATTAAAATCCTCACAAGTATTTTTCACCTTCTTGATCCGTGATT
>JASFYV010000208.1:0-7849 GCA_045046925.1 Candidatus Marithrix sp.
ATAAAGTACATAAGTTATATTTTTTAGTCGAATTTGTTTAATTATAGTTTATTTTAAAATTTTTATTTTGTTAGAATAATTATGTCTTTCTACTTATAATACTTTATGGTTTACTTTATAACTTGAACTTTATGTATAATACTTATGATTTACTTTATAACTTGAACTTACAGAATTAATCCTTAGTAAACTTAAGTTTAAATGAACTATTAAAATTTATATGAGAATAAAATATGGATACAATTATTGATATAAAAAATTTAGCTAAACAATTTGATTCATTGATTGCAGTTGATAACATATCATTTCAAGTAAAAAAAGGAGAAGTACTAGGTTTTTTAGGGCCAAATGGAGCTGGAAAATCTACTACTATGAAAATGATTACTGGTTTTTTATTGCCTACCAGTGGTACAGTCACTGTTGATGGTTTTGATATTGTACAAAATCCGCTTGCAGTCAAACAAAAGATTGGTTATCTACCAGAAGGAGCTCCAGCTTATCCAGATATGACTCCAGCTAGTTTTTTAGATTTCATTGCTCAAATAAGAGGACTAAGTGGTAAAGAAAAGAGCCATCGAATTGCTGATACCGTAACTAGAGTTAATTTAGAAGCAGTTTTATATCAGCCAATTGAAACTCTTTCTAAAGGTTTTAAACGTCGAGTTGGGTTAGCACAAGCTATTTTGCATGATCCAGAAGTATTGATTTTAGATGAACCTACTGATGGACTCGATCCAAATCAAAAATTTGAAGTTCGTAACCTGATTAAAAATATGGCTCAAGAAAAAGTTATAATTTTATCTACCCATATTTTAGAAGAAGTTCATGCAGTTTGTAGTCGGGCTATTATCATTGCAGATGGCAAAATTTTAGCTGATGGAACTCCCGCTGAATTGGAAGAAAAATCCAAATATCATAATGCTGTCACCATTTCAATGCAAGCTGAGGCAAATCAGGCTGATAGTATTCGTCAGGCTTTATTGAAACTGCCAAGTGTGCATAAATTAGATACTCTGATTGAAACTGGCTCTTTCTTAAGTTATCAAGTATTTCCAAAAAAGAACCGATCTATAGTTGGAGAAATCAGCCAACAAGCTAGAAAAAAACAATGGAAGGTAGAAGAATTACATGTTGAAAGAGGACGATTGGATGAAGTATTTCGTTCTGTAACAACTGGAGTGGCGTAATATTTTTCAATAAAGTAGTGATAGATGTTTTAATATATAATTTAAAGCGATCATCACTACTTCCCAGAACAACTAAATGATTCAGAAAGAGTTCCGCATAACATCAGTTAAAAATTTGTTATCTTGGGAGTTCTGAGCTACCGATTAAATATTGATCTACAGCTCTAGCAGCCTGACGACCTTCTTTAATCGCATGTACTACTAAAGATTGGCCACGTCGCATATCTCCAGCAGCAAATACCTTATCAACAGAGGTTTGATAATTATCCATATTAGCTTTAACATTACCACGCTCATCTAAATCAACATCTAATTCTTCCAGCATACCGATATGAACTGGATGTAAAAATCCCATTGCTAACAATACCAAATCAGCTTTTAATTCAAATTCACTATCAGGTATTTCTGACATTTGCCAACGACCATTATCATCTTGTTGCCATTCAACCCGAACTAAATGTATCTTGTTAATTTGGCCATTTTCACCAGTAAAAGATTTAGTGGCTATACTCCATTCTCTTTGACAACCCTCCTCATGAGAAGAAGATGTGCGGAGTTTTTGTGGCCAATTCGGCCAAGTTGAAGCTTTATTTTCTTTCTCAGGTGGTTTTGGTAATAATTCAAACTGTACCACTGAAATGGCACTTTGGCGGATAGAAGTACCAACGCAATCAGAACCAGTGTCACCACCACCGATAACTATTACATTTTTACCAGTAGCTGAAATAATTGTTTCACTTTCAATCTCATCTCCAAAGACCTTCTTTGTTTGTTGAGGTAAAAAATCCATCGCAAAATGAACTCCTTTTAACTCCCTGCCTGGCGTAGTATCTAAGTCACGTGGTTTTTCTGAACCTCCAGTTAAAACCACAGCATCAAATTGTTCTACTAATTGTTTAGTTGGAATATCTACTCCAATATTACTATTTGGTTTAAAAATTATTCCTTCAGCTTGTAACTGTGTCATCCGGCGGTCAATAATTTGTTTTTCCATCTTAAAATTAGGAATGCCATACCGTAATAAACCACCAATTCGATCATTTTTTTCATATACAATAACCTCATGACCAGCACGGGCTAATTGTTGAGCACAAGCTAATCCAGCCGGGCCAGAACCAACAATAGCAATTTGTTTTCCAGTGCGATGTTCTGGAATTTGAGGCTTGATCCAACCTTCTTTCCAACCTTTATCAACAATGGCACATTCGATAGTTTTAATTGTCACTGGACTATCGTTTAAATTGAGAGTACAGGAAGCTTCACAAGGTGCTGGACAAATACGACCGGTAAATTCTGGAAAATTATTGGTACTATGTAGATTTTCTAAAGCTTCACGCCATTGATGTTGATATACTAGATCGTTCCATTCTGGAATAATATTATTAACTGGACAACCATTATGACAGTAAGGAATACCACAATCCATACATCTTGCACCTTGTTGACTCAATTCAGTGTCCGTCAATGGTATGGTAAATTCTTGATAATGTTGAGTACGTTCAAAAATCGATGAGTATTTACGATCTTGGCGATCTATTTCCATGAATCCGGTAATTTTGCCCATATATTAGCTTCCTATATTTGATTGTAAAATTAATTTAATATCAACACAATCACTAGTCATTTTATAGCCATCTATTGCGTAAATCTAAGTTAGGACTGTTTTTATAAGTAAAAATCCTAGTTTATAATTGATTATGTTTGTTAATTTTTTATTATACCATTTTAACATGTTTGAGAATGGTTCATATGAAAAAAATGATGTTTATAGTAGTTAACTAAATCGGAAAATGCTATATATCATTCCATATTCCATTAAGTTTTTCTAAACGTATTAAGTCTTGTGGTCGATCAATATCCCACTGAATTTCTGTTTCGTACCAATTTAATTGTAATGTTGATAAACGAGAACGAGTTGTTTCTAAAACCTGTGAGCTTCCCCAAGGAATATTAGTAAATAATTCTGGGAATTTTTGCTGCATACCAATTAATACATATCCACCATCTTCGGCTGGCCCTAATACAACTTGGTTATTTTGTAAAGCAATGAAGGCATTTTGTAATGTTTTTACTGTTAGAGTAGGGCAATCACTACCAATTAAAATTGTTGGTTTAGGAACTGTAGTAGCCAATGCAAATGCCATCCGTTCACCTAAGTTTTTGCCTTGCTGTTGATGTAAACTAACATCAAATTCATTCTTACATTTAGTAAAAAAAGGATGTAATTCATCTGGGTAACACCATAATTGTACTGTAAATATACGGCTAAATTTTTGTAAACAGTGTTTTACTAATTGTTTATGTAAATCAGTGGCTGCTTGTTCATCTATAGCATTTTTTAATCTAGTTTTAACTTTACCAATTATAGGAGCTTTTGCAAATATCTGTAATATATTCATTATTTTATACAGGATAATTTTTGATGATTACTCCAATTTTGATTCTATGAACCTATCCCACTAATAATTTATAGTGTTACCATTTTGAACGAATCACGAATTTCTTTAGAATCTTACCCTTTATCAGTAGCAAGCATTTTGAGAACTAAATCATTCAATTTGTTCCATTGTTCATCATTTAATCCTTCAAATTTACCTGCCATATTTTTTCCTCTATAAATTTTATCTACTTCAAGTTAGTCACCCACAAAGCGGATTATTTATTAATAGACGTCTTTCCTAAATAAAATTATTAGAAAATAGGTTGTGTTAAAATATTTTATACCGTACAACAGAATCCATGAAAAGATACAAAAAATCGAATCAGAATTAGCAGAAAACTTCCAATATTTGTATAGCAAGGTGACACTTATTATTAACAATTTATTATCTTCGTCATTATTCTTTGCAAATTTAGCTGACGTTTTTGATATAAATGAATCCTATTGTCACAAAATTTATACTCGTTATACAAGAATTCTTGTCAAAGTTAAAACTCTTCCAAATCGCAAAAAAAAACGTTAGAAAATACGCCTGATACAGTTATAATAGACGTAACAACCTATAGAACGTCCTGTCTACTATTTTGGTACATCCAGATTCTGAATTTCTTGCCGATTCTGGATATCAAAGTATTAAAAAATACCATGAAAATTCTGTCATACCTATAAAGATTCTTCGTACGATTGAAGCCAAAGCTCATAATAGACATCTTTCAAAAAGGCGTGTTTTGATTGAAAATATTAATCAATTGTGTAAAATTTTTCGTTGTGTTAAAGAAGTTTACCAAGATAAACATAAAAATTACGATTTAACAGATTAGTTGCCGCTCTTGTCAATTTGAGATATAGCTTAGGAAAGATATTTCTTGTGTATTTTCTAGTAAAAGACATAAAATAGTTGGAAAAGAATCGAGAAAAACTAACTATGTTGAAAGATTAAATAACATATTATGGTCTGGTTTAGATACTTGATTGGTACTGAGCTTGGATTATTTCTAATTTTCAAAATATGCTTAAATATAAATTTGTTATATAAAATCAGCAATACTTGTATTTAATTGATATTTAATATATTTTTTCTTAGTAGTCGACACCCAGTACCCAATTTTACATATCCTCAACTTAATAGTATTGAAGTTCTGCTTAGGTACTCAGTCTTAGTGGATCATTTTAGTCAAAATTTGAAACGGAGATTCTTAAACATTGTATTCCTAAATAAATTTTAGAAACAATATTTGTATTAAATACAATAATATGTAATAATATTTTTTATATCTAACTTAAGTTAAATAGCATAACATTTATCACATTGACAAACACCACTTGATAATAAAATACATTCTTTATTATTTGGACAAGTACCAACTGAATTTCTTGTACACTCACAAGTAGCATTTTCAGATGGATTACAACCTAAAAGTTCTTCTTCTGGTTTATTTAATTCACAAGCATAACTCTTTATCTTAGCGTCTAATTTAAGTAATATATTTAATATATTTTTACAGTTATTATTCTCTGAATCAAGGAAAGTATGTAACTTTTGTACCGTTTTAAACCTAGCTAGTTCAAACTTTTCCTGAGCAGGAATAATAGCATTAATATCAGGTGCTAATATGATAGCATCGGATAGTTTATTAAGAGCTTTAATCGTTGTTTTAGCTGCTTTAATTATAGAACTTACATCCTGAGCATTATCAACTTCAATCATAGCCATGTCAGAAATTTGCCCAGCTTGTTCTGTTATTTCTTGCACAGCATTATTTCCACACCCACTTATAATTAATCCCAACAATATATATCGAATAATATACATATATTAACTCCTATGACCATATAATTCTTTGACTATTCTATAGTAATATAGCTATAAAACATAGTGGCAGGATAATATTGATGGATTAAAAATAATTATTAATATATAGAATCACGGGAATTTCATTCCCGAATTTATATATTTACTCTGTAGCAGACTTGTTATTTTCATAAACTTGGATTGCTGGTTCAAGTAACTCAAAACCATTTTTAATTTTTGCTCCAATTTTACCAGTAATGGTGGCAATCCAGTCAGAATATTCCTCATTGGCCTGAAGTAACTTATTCCAAGCTTTGGGACGTATCTTAATCTGTATTAAACAACCGTCAGCATTGACATAAACTCGCCGCCAGCCATTTTTAATATTTTCCACAAAGTTAGGTAGTTGGGTAATTTTTATATTAACCTCTAACCTTCCCTGAGTTTTTGGCATTTTTATGGTATTAATTCTACTAATAGGAACAGGTTGCTCTATTGGTCTAAAATTTTCTTTAAAAGAAGGCGTTCTGACCGAGTTAATTATATTGTCTGATTGCATCAACATCGGCTTTTTTCTTAATCCTAATGTAATTTTATTAGATGTTCTTTCAGTAGAGAAGCTATCCTTCTTTTTTCTCAGTCCTAGCGTTAATTTTGGTTGGTTGTTCATGAAATTCCCCTTTCTTAATTTCTTGTTGGAGTTTAAAAGTCATTGACTCTAAATCACCAAATAAATATGTTGCTGGAGCTCCAATTCCTCCTACAGTTCCAGGATTACATATAATTGTTTCAGTTCCTTTACTATTAATGATATTTTTGACAGATATATTATGACTATGTCCACAACATACTAAATCATAATCACCAGTAATAGCCATAGCTCTAGCGTAATGAGGATAATGGACTATGAAAATACGTTTTTTATTTAAAGTAAACGAGGCATCTTGACCATAATAAAAAATTTTATTTTTAGCATGAGATAATTTTGATAAAGCATAAAGATCACCATTGTTATTGCCATGAATGACATGTAGTGGTAAATCATATTGTTGTGCCTTTTTTAAGGTACTAGGTGCTACAATATCACCACAATGCAATATGGCTTCAGCACCACGATGTTTAGCGTCAGCAATCGCAGCACATAACGAAGGTATATTGTCATGACTATCTGATACAATTCCAATTTTCATTTGTCCCACCAAACTTCAAGTCCTTTAGAGTTTATCTCTACTTCATCAGCCAGTTTACGTCGCATTTTATCATCAGTTAAAGTATAGTCTAAACTTTTTAATTCAGCCAATAGGTAGTCCATCATTGTTTTACGCAATAATGTATGTCGTCTATCACTATCGGCTACTGATCTCATAATATCAACTTGTTTATCTATAGAAGAGTGTAATTTATCTGCCAATATATCTACATTACTCACTGCATCAAAATGAGTTAAAAACATTTTAGCTGGCTTAAATTTCAATAAACGGTCAATTGAACTATGCATTGCTGGTGGATCAAATTGGATCGGAGTTGTAGATGCAAAAATTAGTACTCCTTTATCAGTATCAAAATCTCGAAATGATATGCCAAAAGTATCTCCAGTAAAAAAACTGTTACTTCGTTCATCGAATATACAAAAATGATGCCTAGCATGACCAGGAGTGTCTAAAAATAACAGTTGACGACCTTGAAAATTAATTATTTGCTCATCTGCTACGGTTATTATTCGTTTTTCTGGAATTGGTATAATGTCACCATAATTGGCTTGAAACGCTTTTTCACCATACACAGCTTTAGAACCAGCAATTAATTTACTGGGGTCTATCATATGTCTAGCACCATATGGATGGACTGCAAACTTAGCATTTGGTAAAATTTGCATTAGTTGACCAGCCCCACCAGCATGATCTAAATGTATGTGAGTTACAATGACATAATCAACATTTTCAACTGGAATATTATTGTGTTGTAAAGCTTTTAATAAGTTTGGTATTGAGCTATTAGTACCAGTCTCGACATAAGTCGCATGATTATTTTCAGTAATTAAGTAACTAGCAGCAAAACGTGGACTTATAAAACCAGTATCTATAGTGGTAATATTAAAATTATGCTCTGTTAAAATATTCATAAATTAATGGGTTAAATATAATTTTTTTTGATTAATTAGTTTTAGATATAGCAAGTTTTAATTAAATTTAAAATCAATTAATTGCTATAATTTAATTGGGAAATTCTATATGATAACTGATGTTACGCAGTAGATTGTTTTAAAATCTGTAATTCATCGAATGCTTGACGAATATTTTAAATACAGCTCTTTAATGCAAACACATTAATTCCTTATGCTTAAGCACTCTAATTTAGCTCCAGCACAAACATGAAAATATGGTTGCTTTGTGTTCTAACTGTTTTAGCAGGAGATTTTGCCAAACCTGT
>JASFYV010000209.1:0-5858 GCA_045046925.1 Candidatus Marithrix sp.
AATTAAATCTATATTAATAGATATCATGTAGTTACATTTCTTATACTAAAAACATGGCATTATAACAAATTTATAACTTATTGATAAATATTTAAAATAATTGGCATAGGTATGGTAGGTAGTTACAAAAATATGTTGGTATAAAGCATGATTTTTGTTGAAATAGTAAAACCAGATTAACTATAAGTGGAATAAAGAAGTAATTAAAAATTATTCAAGTTAAATTAAAAAAAATATTGCTAACTGTTTAAGAAAGTAATAAAGTATACGGATTAAGATGTTTTTATTTTTGATCACCTAGGAGGTTTTCACCATGCTAAGATGGTGTTTAGTTTTAAGTATATTATTGAGTAATATAGTTTTTGCATATGGTAATAGCACTACAACAAATGCACAAACAACTAATGACAAATGTATCAAATGTCATAATTCTGCTACCCCAGGTATTGTTAAGCAATATCTTGATAGCCCAATGACTCAATTAACAAAAAAACCAGTTTTATGTATTGATTGTCATAGTTTTAAACATCAAACTGCTGATGATGTTGAAAAAGCTACATTGCCTACTGCTGATAGTTGTGCTGAAAAATGTCATAATGAGCAATTAGTTCAAATGCGTGAAGGAAAACATAATTTAGCGTGGTTTGGAATGAAATCTCAAGTTGCCTATCATGGTCAACCTTCCCCAATCACTGGTGATGGTTATCGTGGCTGCTCTGGCTGTCATAAAATTGGCCAAAAAGGTTTAATGGGAATTCAGCAAGGTTATCCTGATGAGCTTGAAAGTGATGGTGGTAAAGAGATTTCCGAATATCGTTATGGTAATGCCCAGTGTGATGCTTGTCATACTCGCCACAGCTTTAAAAAGTCTGAAGCTCAAGACCCTAGAACTTGTTCTAATTGCCATATGGGATTTGACCATCCACAATGGGAAATGTACATGTCATCTAAGCATGGAATTATTTGGGACATTGAGAAAAATAACAATGTTAATGGACGTACTCCAACTTGCCAACAATGTCATATGGCAGAAGGTAATCATTCAGTTAGGACTTCTTGGGGATTTTTAGGATTGCGAATTCCAACTAAGGAAAATGTATTAGGATTGATTAAAGTTGCTCCTAGTTTAGAAGAATCTTTGATTAGTTTAGCTGAATATCTGCCAGATGGTAATTATGTAGGTGTGGATGATGATCCAGAATGGGTATTAGATCGGGCTATAATTTTACAAGCTGCTGGAATTTTGGATGCTAATTTACAACCTACAGAACGGTTTATTGAAATTGTAGTGCAAGGTGAAGCTGCTAGTGGTCCAAGTAGATTTAATGAAATGCGAGCAGAAATGAAAGCAATTTGTAATGATTGCCATGCGAAAGATTTTATAACTGGCCATTTTAATGCGTCAGATAATATTATAAAATCCGCTGATCATGAATTTGCTAAAGCTATTCAAGCGGTACAAAGCTTGTATAAAGATGGGATTTTACAAAAACCTGAAGGTTGGAAATATGCTCCAGATTTATTACAATTTTATGATGCTAAAACTAAAGTTGAGCAAGAATTGTACTTAATTATGTTGGAATATCGGCAACGAGCTTTCCAAGGAGCATTTCATGCTAGTAATGATTACATGCACTGGTACGGCTGGGCTCCAATGAAAGCTTCGATCAATATTATTTTACAAGAAGCTAAAAATATGCGAGAAGCTGCTAAGACTGTTAAAATTGTGAAGTAATATAAGGGTAGGTAACTCAGTTGCCTACCACACATTATGCGAATTGTTTTCGATAATACTTTAATTCGTGAAAAATATCCATTTCCACTTGATTCCCAATATTGGTTTTTAGAATGGTTAGGCTTTGAACCATTGCGAAAAAATACAATCCAGTTGATGAAATTACTACAGAAACAACATAAAATCTGGATTTATACTTCATCAATGCGGGGTTTGATTTTATAAACTTGATATGTGTTCCAAGCATTATTATTGTTAAAATATTATCACTTATTTTAAATATTAATTCTATATCTTCTTGTAGTTATTTAATAACTTTTTTTTAATATTTCAAAATCATTTTTTGAGTATTTACCGCTTTTCTTATCTCTTTGAATGTCTTTTTTGAAACCTTTTATCCTTTCAATTTTGAGCATATTTTTTACGTGGATAGTTTAGGATTTCTAAATTATCGAATAGTTCATCTGATGATTAATATTTAACTAAATTTTATTTATATTCAACATCTTTTATTCTTTTTAATAATTCGTCTGACGGATTGTTTAATTCAAATGGAATAGTTTTTTCTATTGAAACTTTTGTCAAAAATAGATTTATTGTTTCATTAAAACTTATTCCACAAGAATCAAAAACTTTCTGAGCTTCTTTGAAAGATATTTCATTAATATTGGTTATCTCTTTTATATATAATATGTGTTTTGTGATTAAATAGTAGCTCGTTGGATACATTAAGAACGTCATGCAACATGGTTAAATTTTAGATATGGTGTCGCTTTGCTTATACACCCTACGAGATTATGAGTTAAAACAACATTAATTGTTCTCGTTTTTTAGGTTTTTGATAGGCATTGGGAGATATATCATAATTGGTAATAATTGCTTCAATCATTGGACTACGATTTTTTTCACTAGCTCCAATATGATAAAAATGCTCACGAGTTAGTATATTAAATTCTTTCCAAATTGATTTTATATACTCATTTTCTCGGTAATCATTATGATGCCAGGTTGATAGAATAAATTTACTTTTTGTTGCAGAAAGTTTCTTATATAAAGTTTGTTCATCATCTTCATTCCAGCCATTATAATAGTCAACATGGCGACCTATATATGGAGGATCACAATAAATAATATCATTATTGCTTCCAGTTTCAATCGTTTTTTCAAATGATTGGTATTTTAAATTAAATGGTTTTAACTCTAATAGTTTAGTTACATAATCTACTTGATTTACAATTTTTGTAATATACGCTGGTGCAAACCGTTGGGGTTTTCGACAAAATGGAACATTAAAACCACCTTTTTTATTGAAGCGAATCATACCATTGAATCCAGCTCGATTTAAAAATAAAAAGTCTAATGGTTGATGTTCTTTATTAAAACGCTCATGTATTTCTCCCTTTTCTAGTAACTTATTACCTTCATCTATTAGATAATGCCTAACAATTTCAGGAGTTATTTCACCAGAAGATATTGCAGAATAAAAATTGATTAAATGTGGATTTGTATCACACAGCAGAGCTTTTTTAGGTGCAATATTGAAAGCAACAACTCCAGTTCCCATAAAGGGTTCAATCCATAATCCTTCAAAATTTGGAGGAAGAATACTGGCTATCCAAGGAACTAACTTAGTTTTAATACCTTGTGATTTAATCGGAGGTATATTTACTTTCATGAATAAACTACCTTATTTCCTTATTATTTTTTGGCACAATAAGTGTAATATCTCCTTTTCTATAATTAACAAAACTGGTTAAATCTGTAATTTTCTTGTTATTGCCTATGGCTATCTCCAAGAAAAATGTATCAGTTTTTCTTCCTCAACAAAAATAGTTTGTTTAAAAGTTTCTTCAGGTAAATCTCTTAAAAATTCAAATGAATCCCATAGTTCTGGATAGAAGTTTAAAAAAATAAATTTAAGGAAAGTACCAGGTGATAATGGTCTTTTTACAGGCATCCTACAATTTTCCCTGATAAAATGTACATGTGTTGCTGGATGAACTATTTCTTCTATTCTTTCTGAATCATAATCGAATCTTATTGGTCCTCCAAAGCGATAACAATCAATACCTGCTTCTGCATACAACTCAGCTAAATCTATCAGAGGCTCAATAAGTAATTCTTTTCTTGGTAAATCAAGTGGACATGGATAATACCATAAATTATGGGCAACTAATCGATTACGTTTAAATGTATACGAAATGCGTAATAATCCTCCATCAGCCAATAAACAAGAGTAAGAATCATCTTTTACTATACTCAAATATTGTTTAAAAGTACCAAAATATTTAGGTTTAGCCAATGTTTCATTAGATTGATGCCAAGAGATTCTTATTGTAGAACCATTCTGCTCATAAGCAATTGGTTGATTATAGATAGAAATTTTCTTTTCCAAAAATAAATCATAAGCATTTTGTAAATCATTTCTTAGTTGGCGAGGTGTCAAGCATCTTTTCTCCGATTATTTTTTTCATTTGTTCTATTAGTTTAGGAGGGAGACTATTAATATCAATTTCTCCTTTATTAATTGATTCAAATAATTCTTCAGTACCTTTGATAGAACGATTATATTTAGCTTTTTCGGCAGCAGTGCGATCACGATTTATTGTACGTAACTTTTGTCTTGCATCTGGATCAGGTAAGGTAAAATTAAGGGAAAATTTGTGTTTTTTAAGTTCATCAAATTCTGCTTTAATTTTTTTCATTCCTTCACCACTTCCACAAATATTTACCCATCCACGAGAGCGAGTAATAGCAGTGAAAAGACCATTTCTTAATTTTCTCAATTCTAATCCATTTGCACAATAACCAGCATTTAAGATGTATACCATAGGAGCTTCATTTCCTTTAGCTCGGTAAATATGAGAAATTGCAATAGAATCAGGTTTAAACATTTCATCAACACTGCTTGAAACACCAACTAGATGTGCTTGAATACTACAACCTCTTAAAACTGAAATGATTTGATTCGCTTTGTCTTTTGCTGTAATTACATCGGGAAGAATAATGAGTATATCGTCATATTCTAATTCATCTTCTTGAAGATTTTTTAATATTTGAGTTACAATCCAATCTATTTCTTGATTAAAGTTTTCAAAATAATTACATGAAATAGACTCATCAGACGAAAATAATCTGTCAAAAAATTCAGGGTATGAGTTTTCTTTACGTTTAAGAGAAACTTTTGTTTTTGGTTCAAATGTTCCTTGAGTTAATTTATAACCAATATCTTCCCACAAAGAATCATCATCAAAAAGTTGAACAAGCCCTTCTTGCTTATAAATACCAAAACCTAATGCATGTGCTGCCGTTAATGCCCAAGGTGTATTACGATAACATATAGGAAGAATAATATCTTGACGTGCTTCACCTTCAGTATTTGCTAATTTAACTTTTGATTCTCCAAATTCATCTTGACCAAAAAGCACTTCTGGAGGTGGTACTGAATAGTCAGTGGTAAGATTCTGTAATTCATCATATACCCAAACAACTCTTTGTTCTTGGGTTAAAAATGGAAGAATAATTTTAAAAAAAGAAATTGGTAAATCTTGTGCCTCATCAATCAAAATTGTATCATATAATGGTGAAATTTTTCTATTTTGAACAATAGTTATAAGCTCATTACAAATACCTTCAAAGGCTTGATTATATCCATATTTGGTTTTAGCATAATTCCAATCTCGAACTGGATAATCAATAGAGTTTGCAATTTTTGAATAAAGACCAGCTTGATTACGGTTTCCCCACGCATGAATTACTTGTAGTTTTTCCCAGTTAGGTTCATCTTTTGATTGTGCAAATGTAAATCGGCGAATTAAATCTTTAAATTGTTGATAAAGTGAACGAGTATAAAAAGTAATTGCAATATTCCATTCTGGATATTGAGCATGTAGATACGCAGCCTTCCATGCTAATACTACAGTTTTCCCAGAACCAGCTAAACCACGAACTCTTTGAGGTCCATCAGGAGTTTCAATTGCAGCTTGCCTTTGCCAATGATCGAGGTTAGCAGTTTCTTTTTCAATTTCTTTTAGAATTGCACCTTTTGAATTAGATTTTTTGACATTATTACGTTTTTTAACTGGTTTTATAGTTACAACTTTTTCAATAGCAGCTTTTAAGT
>JASFYV010000210.1:0-5005 GCA_045046925.1 Candidatus Marithrix sp.
TGTTCATTAATTCACCTAACCTACTGCAATTTATTTGGTTCACTTAATATATATGATATATACATGGATAAGGTACAATTTGCTGTTGATGGACGACTTATTTCTCTCATTTAATTCTTTTCTATAGTTTTTTTGGATGATTCATATTATAATACTCTTGTCAATGCGTAAGTCCTAATTCATAATTAAGAATTATTAAACACATAACTAATATTGAATAATTATGGCTCAATTTTCCAGTATCCGTATGCGTAGAATGCGGAGTGATAGTTTCTCACGTAATTTAATGCGTGAAAATATTCTAACTAATAATGATCTAATTTATCCTTTTTTTATAATTGAAGGAAAAAACCAAAAAATTCCTATCGATTCAATGCCAGAACAATTCCGTTTTAGTATCGACGAATTATTGAAAGAAGCTTCTGAATTAATGAAGCTAGGTATTCCGGCTATTGTATTATTCCCAGTGGTTCCAATAGAAAAAAAATCTTTGGATGCTAAAGAAGCATATAACCCTGATGGTTTAACCCAACGAGCAGTGCGAGCTATAAAAGCAGAATTTCCAGATTTAGGAGTAATAACTGATGTAGCTTTAGATCCATTTACTACTCATGGTCAAGATGGTCTTATCAATGATAAAGGTTATGTTATAAATGATGAAACAGTTGTAGTATTAGTAAAACAAGCTCTTTCTCATGCAGAAGCTGGAGCTGATATAGTTGCTCCTTCTGACATGATGGATGGTAGGATTGGTAACATTCGGCAAAAATTGGAGCTAGAGGACTATATAAATACTAAAATTTTAGCCTATTCAGCCAAATATGCTTCCAGTTTTTACGGACCATTTCGGGATGCAGTTGGGTCTGCCGGGTCGTTAGCTGGAGGTAATAAATATAGTTATCAAATGGACCCTGCTAATAGTGATGAAGCATTACGTGAAGTGGCGTTAGATTTGCAGGAAGGAGCTGATATGATAATGGTGAAACCTGGCTTACCATATTTAGATATTATTCATCGAGTTAAAACTGAATTTGGAGTTCCAACTTTTGCATACAATGTTAGCGGAGAATATGCTATGCTTATGGCAGCTGCTGAAAAAGGTTGGTTGGATGAAACTTCGGTAATGATGGAATCATTATTGGCATTTAAACGAGCTGGAGCAGATGGTATTTTAACCTATTTTGCTAAAAAAGCTGCTATTCATCTTAAAGAAATATTAGGAAAATCTTAATGAAAATATATAGTAAATTTACCTTCATTCTTGTTATGTTGGTAATGGTATTCCCAGTCCAAGCTAAAAAGGCAAGTATTCTTTATTGTTGGCTTAATGATGATGAAGTGCGTGAATGTGGTAATTATGTTTCTCCACTTTATTCTCAAAAAGGTTTTTGGAAATGTCGTAGAGGTGAATGCGAGTATGTTAATCCAGCTCCAACTGACGAAGAGTTAGCTGTGATCAAACAAGAAAAGAAAGAAGAGCGTAAACGTCAAGCACAACAAAAAAGAGATGATGCTTTATTAGCTCTCTTTAGTCGAGAACGTGATATTGAAAACAGGCGTACGGCTTTATTAAGTTCTATAGCTGGACAAATTCAACCGATTCAAAGTATTCTTGAAGGTCTTAGAGGAAATTTAGAAGACCTAAAAGATAGTTATAGCCGTAGTAAAGATAATCAAGATGTATCAGAAAGTCAGGTTAATGCAATTAGAAGAAATATCAATAGTGTAAAAAAACGTATTATAGATACTGAAGATACTCTGCAAAATAAGCTTGATGAGCAGATAGAAACCAATATAGAATATGATACTTATTTACAAAGATTTTTAGAAATAAATCTACGCCGTATACGACATGAAGCATCTTTTTCTCCAACTAAATTACAGATTTATCAAGAAAGAATCGATGAAGTTAAACAGCGTATAGATAGTACTTTACAAGGGTATACAGAGATATTACAAGAACGCAAAGATAATCTTAGTTTGTCACAAGAGCAAAAAACTCTTATTCAAGAAAAGATTGAGAAAGTTTTACAACGGTTTTAATTAACAAACTACTCTCCAATAATTTTTACTAAAATGCGTTTGCGGCGACCACCATCAAATTCGCCATAAAATATTTGTTCCCAAGGACCAAAATCCATACGTCCTTCAGTGATTGCAACCATAACTTCACGACCCATAATTTGTCTTTTGAGATGAGCATCACCATTATCTTCACCAGTACGATTGTGTTGATAATGACTGATTGGTTCGTGAGGTGCTAATTCTTCTAACCATTTTTCATAATCATGATGTAATCCTGATTCGTCATCATTAATGAATACTGATGCTGTGATATGCATAGCATTAACTAATATGAATCCTTCCTGAATTTCACTTTCTCGTAGACATTTATCTACTTCAGGTGTTATATTGATAAAAGCTCTACGGCTAGGTATATTAAACCATAATTCTTTACGATAACTTTTCATCTTATACCCTTAATTGATTTCATCAGTAGTATCATCTAATTCTTCATCCCATTCTGTACTATCATCTGTAATTAGATCATCTTCAGTCAATCCAATTTCTTTCTCTTCTTCACCAAACATATCTTGAGTATCTGGTCCAGAAAATTTTAATAAAATAGCAGAAATATTATTTGATGCTAGTAATGAACGAATATTATTTAGTTTTTCTAAATTGGAAAAAGGTCCAACTTGTACTCGATAGCCTGATTTAGTGACACTAAAAGGAGCAGGAGTTATATTAGTTGGCATACCAAGAGAGAGTAAATAATTTCTTAATCCCTCAGCTTCCGTTTTTTCCTGAAATAGGCCAACTTGCAGTAAATATCTACCTTCAACAGTTACTTTTAATGGTTTTTCTTCATCATCTTTATTTGAAGGTATTTTTATTTCATGGCCAGGTAATATATCATAAAAATCAAAACGATCAGAACCTTTAGGAGGTAGATTCTTATTTTCTGCCACTGGTGTAGTTACTGGAACTATTTGAGCATGTTCTGGTGGTAAATTATGTGGTGCAAATTCACGTAGATAAATCAAAAATGAAATAAATATTCCTATAATAATACCGGCTAATAACCATGCCCAACCTGGTGGACAGCCAGCAGAATCATAATTTGAACGTAAGCGTTTATTAGTCATTACATTACCTCTGGAGCAGATACTCCTATAATAGTTAAACCGTTTTGTAATACCTGTCGTACTGCAACGATTAAACTCAAACGAGCATCACGCAATTTGTTGTCTGAAATTAAAATTTTGTTAGTATCATAAAAACTATGAAAATTTTGAGCCAAATCTCGTAAATAATAAGTTAATTGATGAGGTTCATAAGCTAAAGCAGCCATTTCTATCACTTCTGGATAACGTGCTAACATTATCAACAGAGCTTGTTCATGAGCAGTTTCTAAACTTGTTAATGTAGTTTTATCATATTGCCAAGTTTGACCTTGTTCTGTTAATTGCCGCATTACACTACTAATTCTAGCATGAGCATATTGAATATAATACACAGGATTATCATTGGTTTGTGATTTAGCTAATTCCAAATCAAAATTTAAATGTTGTTCACTCTTACGTTGCACATAAAAAAACCGAGCTGCATCACGCCCAACTTCTTCTCTTAATTCTCGTAAAGTTACAAATTCTCCACTACGAGTTGACATTGGTAATCGTTCTTTACCACGGTATAAAGCAGCGAATTGAACCAATAATACTGTCAATTGTTCCGCATTATAATTTAATGCAGTTATGGCAGATTTAACTCTAGGAACATAACCGTGATGATCTGCTCCCCAAATATTAATTAACCGATCAAAACCACGTTCTAATTTATTTTTATGATAGGCAATGTCAGAAGCAAAGTAGGTAAACTGCCCATTTTCTCGTACTATAACCCGATCCTTTTCATCTCCAAACTCACTAGATTTAAACCATAAAGCTCCATCTTGTTCATAAGTATGGCCAGCAGCTTGTAACTGATCGATAGTTTGTTGAACTTTATTAGTGGTAGTTAAACTGGATTCTAAAAACCATTCTTCATATTCAACTCCAAATTGTTTTAAATCATTACTAATATTATCTAATATAGTATCAATAGCTTGTTTAAATATTATTTTATAATCATCTTCTAACAATTGTTTAGCACGTTGAATTAAACCATCAATATGTAGTTCTTTGTCCCCACCATTAGAAATGTCAGGTGGAATAGCTGCAAATACAGCAGAAGATTCTTGCTGAAATTTTTCAGCATGATTACGATGTAAATCTGCCGCAATATCCCAAATATAATCACCTTGGTAACCATTCAATGGAAATTCTATAGTTTCGCCACATAGCTCTAAATAACGCAACCAAACACTGACAGCTAAAATATCCATTTGCCGTCCAGCATCATTGACATAATATTCTTTATGTACTTTAAAACCGACTGTTTGTAATAAATTTGCTAATGCTGCTCCATAGGCTGCACCTCTACCATGTCCAACATGTAAAGGACCAGTTGGATTAGCAGATACAAATTCTATCATTATTGATTGATTTTTGCCTATTTTATTGGTACCATATTCTGTTTTAAGTCTAAAGATATCATCAATATTGGTATGATAAGCTTGATTAGTTAAAAATATATTAATAAAACCAGGGCCAGCTATTTCAATTTTAGCAATGAAATCATTATTATTTGGTAATTTTTCAACTATAGAATTAGCTATATCTCGAGGATTTTTATGTAATTTTTTAGCCAAAATCATTGCAATATTGCAGGCAAAATCACCATGTTTAGTATCACGGGTTCGTTCCAAACGAATATCAATATTTTGATTAATATCTAATTGTTCTAGTGCATTAGTAAATAATTGCTGTAAATGTTGTTTCAATATTAATTCTCTTCATATTTATAATTAAACATATACTCTTTTTTTTAAAATTATTGATAATAACAAATATAATGAATCGAAATAACTCAAATAGATAATTAATATCAATTAAATATATTA
>JASFYV010000211.1:0-18130 GCA_045046925.1 Candidatus Marithrix sp.
TAAAATCAAACCCTTACAAACACTCATTTTATCACTTTAAAAACTGTCCGAACCATTGAATTAAAACACTAGGAGAATTGAGGTGAAAATTATGAATCTACCGAAAAATTAACCATACAATCCAATTATTCCAACGAACCAAGATGGATTGATATTGTACCAGTAGGAAAAGAACTAATTGTACTAACACTAGTTTATACTTACCGAGAACAAAGAATACGTGTTATTTCACTTCGTAAGGCTAGTAAACAAGAACGGAAATTTTATTATGACAAACATTGTTAAATACTCCACCGAAGAACTCAAAAATTTAGAAGAAAATGGTGGTGATCAAACAGATTGGCAACATGTTCACCTAATGAAAGATGAGGATATTGAATATGATGAAGATTCTCCAAAAATTACTGAAGAAATGTTTAGTAAGGCAACCACTCAAATTACATTATCATTAGACTCAGACGTTATTGAATGGTATACCAAACAAAATATAGCTTATCAATCATTGGTCAATAAACTATTGCGTTCTTACATGGAAAGCTATAATTAAATAGCAAATAAAATGGAAATACTCTCAAAATTTAATAAATTACCAGAAAATCTACAGCAAGAAGTATTAAACTATATTGAATTTCTTGTAAAGACTAATCTACATACTGAAACTCAAATTCCAGTAAAAAAATTAGATCCATTTACTCATTCAGTTCCAATTGAATATCAAACTGAAGAAGACTTAACAAATATAAAACCTTTTGTCAATGTAAAAAACAGTGCCAAGTATGGTAAAGAATTAAGAAAAAGAGCTTGGGATAGAAAATGAGTAAAACTCTGTTATGTGATACCTGTGTTATCATTGACTTTATTAACGAAAACGACCTGTTACTTCTTAACCTTTCACAAGACAATTTCACCTAAGAATTAAAAAAGATTGAACAAAAATTAACTCTTTTTCATCGCTTAGAAATAAACCAATCTATTTTAGATACAGCAACATATTTAGTTAAAAAATATTCATTATCTCATCAACTTAAATTAGCAAATGCAATCATTGCTGCCACTGCTATGACTTATGATATGCCTTTATACATATATAATAAACAAAATTTTAATTTCCTAATATTTCTATTTGGAAACAAATAACAAAATGAAAAAACTTATCTTTATAATTTTAGTAGTTTTTACTATTCCATCTTTCGCAGACTTCCAATTTTCTGAAAATAACTATCGTGTAAATGAAAGCACAAGTAAACTAACATTATTTGTAAAACATACTAATTTCACTGGTAAAACTACAATCAACTACTTTACAAAAAGTGGTTCAGCCAAAGCTGGTAGCGATTTTAAAATAGCAAAAGGTTCTTTAACTTGGACAGATAGCAGTGATAAAACCTTTACTATAGAAATTATTGATGATTTTATAGTAGAAAACAACGAAACTTTTGTAATCACATTGTTAGATAAAACTGGTACATTAGACCGAGCAAAAATAACAATCGTTGATAATGATTCTAATAAAATGGAAGCAATACTACTTCCCACAACTGGCAACATTAACTTAGTTCAAAACTACAACGGCCAAATTATAAATGATGCAACTATCAACGGTAGTATCTCTAACACCATTTTTACCGGTAATATAATCAATAACGGATTAATCTCAAACAGTACAATAACTGAAGATGCCACTTTGCAAGGTGGTAAGCTCTCTGGTTACATTATAAATCAAGGGAAAATAATAGATATAGAATTTGTTGGTGCTAAAATAACTGGTGGAACACTAGCTGGAACAATTCTCATTGAAAAACATATCACTGACTTAGGTTTAGGTGTTTTAAAAAATGTTACTTTAGCAAAAAACACTATTATAATCGGTGGTATTTTAGAAGGAATTATAACTGGTGATCCAGAAGGAGAAGCTTGTATTGAACAAGTGACAATTAGCCCGAATGCTGAATTACAAAATATTGTTATTAAGGATAATTGTCAAGTAAAGTTACCGTAATAACCGCTCAATGGCGAGAAATTACAGTTCAGCTTGAAGTTATTAAATAGGATTAGCCTCAATTTAAGGACGTTAGCTATCTAGCGTCCTTTTAACTAATTGTCAGAATCAGAATTTACAAGATTTCAAAATTTAATCATGGCACTACCATATTTTCTAAGTTGGTTAAAACTTTACCATCATGTGACATTGGAATAATTTTAAATGTCATCATCCCTGCATCAGTTAAATGTACCCAGATGCTTTGCCAGACGTTTTTCAATACTCGTAATTTATGTTCATAATCTTCAGTTTGGAAAAAAACTATATAACTAGCCGTCCAAGCATCTACTTCTTGCACAACTAATTCATCTAACCAGATAATTGGTCTGATGGTTTTTACTATATCTTGTTCAACTGCAAATATTGCTTTTATCAACACTTGTTCAACTTCTTTCGGGTCATATTTAGCATGAACGTAGACAATATATTTTAGCCAATATCTTTTATCTGGATGACTAAAATTATGAATATTAGAAGCTGATACAACACTGTTAGGAATGCTTAAAATATAACCACTTCTAGTCTCTATTTTAGTCACTCGCCAATTCATATCCACAACTTTACCGTCATCATAATCAGCTATTTTTATCCAATTGCCAATATGAAAGGAATCCTCTAAACTCAACGCAATACCAGCAAAAATATTAGATAAATCAACCTGTACCATCACACCAAGCAATATTGTCACTACACCACCAGTTGCCAATAAGCTAGTAAACTGTTGTTCAAATACAAAGCCAATAATCCCAAAACAGGCCAATAAATAAATGACAAAACTAGTAAGAAAACGAACTAAATTAGGAATTTTACGTTCTGTATTTTTCTCTAAAGGAATCCACACAAAACGTTCTATAGCAATAGTTATAAATAAAGATGATATTAGCCACCATAATATATTGGAACTGGTGATAACAATAGCTTTATATTGATTTGTATTTCCTAACAACAGTTTACCAACTAATACTTCCGATGATATCAACCATAAAAATGCAAAAATAAACTGGATAAACCATAGATACTTCAGATAATGCCCATGTTCATCTAATTTTTCATAACTAAGTAATACAAGCATAATCGTAACTATAGCACTAGTAATAAAAAATATAAAAGTGAACTTATTTGGGATAATCGCATGATAAGCATAAGCATTATTACCAATCACAATTTCAGTATTAAAAGTAGAATACTCAACTGTATTAATTTGATCCATATATTTAGGATTACCTAAAATTTTCTTTTTAATAACTCCTTGAAAGAAATTTAGTTCTTGAATTGGCCAATTTTTAAAAAAAGAGGTTTTCCTTTGTATTTCTTTAATTTTTTCCAAAATTGCTTTTTCACTGGTAACTTCCATACCTAAAATATCTGTCACATAAATAAGTTTATTACGATCTAAACTACGATGATGAAAGTTAATTCCCAATGAATATTGATTTGAGAAGAGTCGTTCTGTGGGAGAATTCAAGCTTTCCTTAAATTGCCCCTTAACTTTATACAAGTGATAATTGACTTTCCCGACTAACTCTTCAAATATTGGCTCACCTAGTTCAATTGGCTCTACTGCATTTAAAAATTTAATTTCCTGTGGTTTAATATCACCTTGAAACCTTAACCATAAACGGAATTCCATCATATAAGACACAGTTGATTTACTGCCATCAAAAAGCGGCTTAAAATCACTAATCTTATCAAATTGCAAACCAGCATAAACTATATTAGTTTTATACATACGTTTATTATCAATCAACAACATATGTTCATCAGTTGTATCAAAATAATCAGGTACAATTTGCAATTGAGTAAATGCTGAAATTAGGTGATTGCCTTTATAAACTCCCATTGACAATGATTTTAAAGCATTACCATGTTCATCAAAATAATTTAAACCAGTGCTACCAGCAACCGCTTCTTCAAATGAATTGAATTTATCAGCTATTATTTCTCTGATTTTACTTCTAATGATCTTTAAAGGCTGGTTTTCTTCAATCTGTTTAAGTGCTTCAACAATTACTATCGCTGCATCTAATGCGTAAAAAGTCGAGCTTAAGGGTTGTTCTTGATAAAATTCTTCATAAATAGAATTAAAATTCTGGGCATATTTATTAGCTGTGTCTAGGATGAAAGGAGTGGAAACATAAATCCCATTAGTGTAATAACCTGGATTACGCTGTTCCTGAAAATTATCTTTAAAACCTTCGGTAAACTTCTTGTCTTCATAAGCATCTGGAGCTATCAATAAATTTTTTATCTGAGCTTTTCTAATTGCTTTTACTAATTTAACTCCTACAGTAGCATTAGTCGCTAAAAAAACTAAACCAGCATCTGATTTGGTTTGTAATTCCAAGACAATTCTATTAACATCAGCATCATTGGATAATAACCATTTGTAATTTACTTTTAAACCAAGTTCCATCGAAGCTTGTTCAAACACGCTGCCCAAATAAGAACCATAGGCCATATTAGTTTGAATAATGCTTACTGCTTCTTGTTGTAAAATATTTTTCGCATAATTAGCTAAAAAATTACCTTGCAAATTGTCATTAAAAGCAGTCCGAAAATACCATTCATTATCTTGAGTGACTCGTAAATGGGTTGAAACTGGCGTAATTGCTGGAATTTTTTGTTCCGCATAAATTTTTCCACCATTAATAGAACAATAACTACAGTTATGACCAATAACAGCAACCGCCTCACTTTTAACAATCTCTTTTGCCTTTCGCGTGGCATGAGCTGGGCTATTTCGGTCGTCATAAACATCTAATACTACTGGTAATTTGTTGATACCACCTTTTTTATTAATACCTTCAAAATATAACTCAATTGCCTTTTGCATGGATTGACCTACCATTGCATTTTCACCTGATAATGGCCCAACAAACGCAATATGAATAGCTTCTTTTTCTTGTAAAAAAAACCGGAGGCTATTTATTATCAATAATAATAGAATAACTATTGGCAGAATTTTTTTAATAAAAAACTTAAAAAAGTTGTGGATAATTGTCAATATATTGCTAGTAAAAGATGCCATATGTTAGAATCTCTATTGAAAGTATATTTAGAGTATAATACAACGGTTATATAGCCTTAAATTTTTCGGATATTTTATATTAAAGCTCTTTGTACAGTACAAAATTAAGTAATTGTTTAAGAATAAAAAATTGAGTAATATTGAGAAATACCATTTTGAATAAATCAAAATTTAACAGAATATGATGAATACATATAGAAATAAACTAATATAACGATGTCTATGGCAATAGATTTATTGCGATTCATTCAATTCCCTCCCCTATAATATAGCACCAAGCAAAAGTAAGTACAGTAATTAGAAATACGTTATAATTGTTTGAATTTTTATGTTTTTAAAAAAGTGGATGGTAGGGGAAAAATCATCTATAGAATCCATAAGTTATTACAAATATTATCGGCTTGTTGAATGAAAATCAGCTCAATCTCTGTTGACATTTTCATTGTTCCCAAACTCCAGTTTGGTAACACACTGCCAAGAAGCTCTGCTTCGTCTTCTTAATTCCAATTACCCTGAAATATCAACATTATAGCATTTCCCGATTCAGTTAAATACAATCTCCCCTAATCCCATCCTTAAATAAGAAGGGGACAGGTGGTTTATGTACTTTATATAAATGGGAAATAATATATATTCACATTTTTGTGGGAATAAGGTGTATTATTTGCCTACTTAATTTTCAAAAATTGAGGCAAAAAAATGCAGAAATTCCAACGATTCTTACCTTTTTTAAATTGGTTCCCTATGAGCAGGGATACCGTAAAAGCAGATTTAATTGCTAGTATTACAGTAGCTTTAGTGTTAATTCCACAATCAATGGCTTATGCAAAATTAGCCGGATTACCAGCCTACTATGGTTTATACACTGCTTTTTTACCAGTTCTGATAGCCGCATTATTTGGTTCTTCCAACCAATTAAGTACTGGGCCAGTCGCTGTAGTTTCTTTATTAACCGCCGCTTCCATAACGCAATTTGCTGAAATTGGTAGCCCTGAGTTTATTAGTCTAGCAATTATGTTAGCTTTCTTAGTAGGAATATTTCAATTATTATTAGGAATTTTTCGATTAGGATTAATTACCAATTTTTTATCTTATCCAGTAATTATTGGGTTTACCAATGCAGCAGCATTAATTATTGCTTTATCACAATTAAATAAAATTCTAGGGATTTCCATGCCACGTAGTGAATATTTCTTGATAGATGTTTGGAATATGATTATGCAAATTGGTAATATCCATGTTCCAACTCTAATATTTGGATTGATTGCTTTTGCTATCATGTGGTTATTAAAAAATAACTATCCAAAAATCCCCGGTATTTTAATCGCTGTTACTATTACAATCATCATAAGTTGGCTAATTAATTTTCAAGTAGTAATGGGCGGAGAAATTGTCGGCAAAATTCCAGAAGGATTGCCTTCATTTAGCATTCCAAATTTTAATACTACTATTTTGGGAGAAATTATTACAAGTGCTATGGTTATTGCGTTAATCGGTTTTATGGAAGCTATTTCAATTGCCAAAGCGATGGCTATCAAAACTAAACAACATATTGATCCTAATCAGGAATTAATAGGTCAAGGGTTTGCCAATATTATAGGTAGCTTTACCCAAGCTTATCCTGCTAGTGGTTCTTTTTCTCGGTCGGCAGTTAATCTAAATACTGGTGCTAAAACTGGCATGTCTTCTGTTTATACAGCAGTTATCATGATGATTACTCTATTATTTTTAACTCCTTTACTTTATCATTTGCCAAAAGCTGTTTTAGCAGCAGTGATTATGATGGCAGTATTTGGCTTAATTAATTTTACAACGATTAAACATATTTGGAAAACTTCTAAACTTGATGGCATTATTGCAATAGTGACTTTTGTAGCGACCATTAGTTCTGCACCTCATTTAGAGAAAGGAATTTTACTCGGATTTGGTTTAGCTGTTATTTTATATTTTTATCGTATATATTGTAGGTAAGGAAACAGCATGTATAATTATATAATGACGTGAAATTGACCAAGCTATTAATTATGGATTTTATGTAGGATGTAATGAGTTTACGAATTACATCTTTCAAGTCACATTTAGATACACGATTGATGCAATTCGTTCCTCATTGCATCCTACATTTATATACCATTATTTAGGAAAGCTGTCTATTATCTATAGTAATGTACTTTTATTAAATTTAGTAATAGCTTTATAAATAGTCTGTAATCCATCGATTCCTTTTAAGTTAACTGAATGTCGGCTAACATTTTCAATTCCCAATTTTTTCATGGTTTGGATAAAGTTATTATCTTGATAAACTTGTTCGGAAAAACAAATTTCACCACTACTAGCAACTGCTTGAATTCTAGCAGCTTTATTAATAGTTGAACCAAAATAATCAAGTCTATCATTAAGATTTACCAAAATAGTTTGACCACGATGAATGCCAGTTTTTATATTAATTTGTCGATCTATATTCTGTTTATTATATTGTTCAAAATCTTCTAACGCATTCACAATACTGATAAGAGCTGCTTTATTATTAGTGAAAGAGGCCATTACTGCATCACCAATAGTTTTGATTACTGTGCCACCTTGTTGTTCAATATTGCTAAACAAAATATCGAAATGATCACGCACAACATTGTAAGCTACTATATCACCAAGTCTTTCGTACATTTCAGTTGAACCAGTGATATCAGTAAATAAGGTAGTTACAGCAGCTACTTGCATTTGTTCACGGTTAGATAAAACTTGCTCTCCAAATAAAGTGTGAAATTCTGGATAATGAATTAGTTCTAAACCAGATAAACGTGGTGGTAAAGGTTCTTCAGGTAAGTCATCTTTAAAAACTACTAAACTAGCTGGAGAATTGGTAGAATTAGTTAGATTAATTTTAATTCTTCCGGGACGTGCTTGTAATTTAGTAATATCAAATTTATTATCAGCTAGTTGTTCTATAGAAAATTCTTGTAATTCATCGGTTTTTTCTCCAGAAACAGTTAATATTCCTCGAGATTTAGTTAGTGGGCAAAGATAACGATAAGTATCAGCTTGAGCAGTCATAGTGGCTGATTTAGTTTCTACTAGGGATGTTTTAATATGTATAAAAACTTCAGTTGTATCAGGTAATTCACAGCTTGAAATAGGTTCACGATTATCAATTTCTTTATTGAGTGAAAAAGTTACATTGACCCATTTAGCAAAATCAGCTTCAAATTTTACTTTGCACCCTTCGCAATATGATGCACCAGCAGCTTGTGATAAATCATGATATTCATGGGTTATACCATGACAATGAGGACAATGCACTTCCCAATTCAAGTCAAATAAGCCAATGGGAATTCCATACAAAAATTCTGGCACAACCTTATTAATTGGCAGGTTTATATCTATCGGAGAGATATTTTGTTTGGAAATAGCATCTGAAGATTGTAGTAACCAATCATGAATCGCTTCTATTGCTGGTATAAAAGCAGACTGTCGATTCTTCAGAATTGCTAATTTTTGAGTTAATATATCAGTATTCATATTTTATCTACATAAAGTTTAATAAATTCACGAATTTTCCGTACCTTAAATTCATTTGCTAATGTTCGTAATTTGTGGGCAAAAGGTTTGTATTGGTCATCTTGTTCAAATTGACGAGTTTGTTTAATGATACCAGTTATATTGCCTTGCATGGCTAAATTAAGTAATTTTTTCATCTCTTTTTGTGGTGGAATTATTATCGGTTGATCGGGAGATATTTCTGGTTGAAATTGCTCATATATCCAAGTTAATTTTAAATATTTTTCTAACTTTTGTAACATTATATTAAATTCTATTGGTTTAGTAATAAAATCATCACATCCTGCATTTAAACTTTTTTGCCGATCTTGTTCAAAAGCACTAGCAGAAGCTACAATAATTACTACATTTTTTAGCTGTTCTAATTGACGTATATTAGTAGTTGCTTCAATTCCGCCCATAATTGGCATTACTAAATCCATAATAATGCAATCTGGTTGCCATTCTAATGCTTTTTTAATTCCTGCTTTGCCATTACAGGCTTCTGCAATTTTAAAGCCTAAGTTTGTTAAAAAATGATTCAAAACCAAACGATTTCCTGGATGATCATCTATTAGCAAAATTTTTTTAATTGGTTCTTTAAGAGCTTTAATTTTTTGATTAGTTGAGTTAGACAATGTTTTATCAGAAACTTTGGGTAGAGTTAAATCAGTCCAAAATATTGTTCCTTGACCTAAAATGCTCTTAACATATAATTCTCCACCCATCATTTTTACTAGTTTTTTACTAATAGATAAACCTAAACCAGTACCTTGCATTTGATGATAATCATTCACTGAAACTTGTTGAAAAGGTAGAAAAATTTTAGATATGTCTGTATTTGCAATTCCAATTCCACTATCTTCTATTTGAAACCGTATTGTTTGTGAATTAACGGTATTTGTTAACACACTGATTTTAAATTTGATACCACCTTGTTCGGTAAATTTTATGGCATTACCTAATAAGTTAATTAAAATTTGGCGCAATCTAACTTCATCAGCATAAATAATAGTTGGCAAAGATGTTATAGCTTCATAATGAAAAAAAATATTTTTCTCTTCGGTTTTTATTTTAATTAATTCATTAAGTTGTCTAATAAAAACGTCAAAATTGAATTCAGTTGGGGTAATATCTATACGATTGGCTTCTACTTTGGATAAATCAAGAATATCGTTAATTAATTCTAATAAATATTTACCACTACGATAAATTACATCGACTCCATTTTGTTGGTTTTCAGTTAAAGTATTATCTTTTTGTAGTATCTGGGCATAACCCAGTACCCCATTTAACGGAGTACGCAGTTCATGACTCATATTAGCGAGAAAAGTACTTTTGGCTCGATTAGCTATTTCTGCTACTTCTTTAGCTTGACGTAGTTCTAATGTAGTATATTCATGAGCTTTAAGTTCTTGTCTTAATGCAATTTCTGCTTTTTCACGTTCTCTAACTTGTAAAAGTAATTCATTGCGTTCTTGTCGTAATTTTTGTTCTAGTTTACTAGTTTCAGTAATATCATTTACAGTAAGCAATAACACCGCATTGGCACAATGGCATCGTTCTATTTGTAAATTAAAATATAAATTTTCACCATTTCTATTATAAAAATAAATTTGGGAAATTACAATTGGTTTAGTTATTTTATCTTGTATTAATTGTTGTAATGACTCTTCATAACCAACTAACATTGGAAAAATTTGATTAATAGGTTTACCGTTTAAATCAGTTGAAGTATTTGATAACCATTTATACAATGCCGTACTATTACCAAGTATTGTTAAATCTTTATTGATGAATGCGTATGCAGTTCCTTGATTATTTGACATAAATTTATCAATTGTGAATTAGTGAATGAAAAATGGTTAATTGCTAATGATTTTCATAATTCACAATTAACCATTCACAATTAATTACTCCAAATACCTATGATTAAATTTATATAGATTCATCTGGTAAAGTAAAGTAAAATACGCTACCTTGTTGTTTTTGACTTTCAACTCCTACTTTGCCACCACATTTTTCTACAATGCGTCTCACAATGGATAATCCTAGTCCATGCCCTTCTATACGAGCTTGGGTAATACGAGTAAAAGGTACAAATAGATGTTTCTGTTCTTCAGCATCAAGTCCAACGCCATTATCACGTACCCAAAACTTTACATAACCATTGTCTTCTTGAGTTGCTCCTAATTTTAATTTTGGAGGTTTACCACCATATTTCAAACCATTAGAAATATAATTAGCCCAAACTTCCCAAATCCAATCAGCATGGCCTTTGGCATTTGGCCAAGTTTTTGATATCGTTATTTGACCTTTATGTTCCGTTATTAAAGAAGCCATATTATTTTGTACATCAGCAACAATATCTGCCATATTTATTGATTTCATTATCACGGTTTGACTGCGAGCACTAGATAATAAAAGTAAAGAATTAATAATATTTAGCATTTTGGTACTGGCCATATCAATTATTTCTAAACTTTCTAACAGTTGAGGTTTTGACCATTCATCTAAACTTTCTAACAATGTGCTGCTTAAACCAATGACTGCTCCAAGTGGATTTTTAAGATCATGAGCTACAGTATGAGAAAAAGCTTCTAATTCGCTATTTTGTTGTTCGAGAATTTTCTGTTGAGCTCTTAGAGTTAAATGAGTATTAATACGAGCTAATAATTCTTCTTGTTGTACTGGTTTAGTGACGTAATCAACAGCTCCAACCTCAAAACCCTTTATTTTATCTACTGTATCAGATAATGCTGTCATAAAAATTATTGGAATATCTTTAGTAGTTTTATCTTGTTTCAGACGAATACAAGTTTCAAACCCATCCATTCCTGGCATCATAATATCCAACAAAATTAGATCAGGAGTTGTATATTTGATTTGTTCAATAGCATCTTCACCACTTTCAGCAATATTTACATTGAAACCAGTATTATTTAAAAAAGTACATAACATCATTAAATTTGCTGGAATATCATCTACAATAAGTAAAGTACTATTTTTTATATTCATTAAGTAATGTTAAAATTTATAATTATGAAGAGCTTATTATATACAAATATTAACTAAACAACCATATAATACTTTAAATACACTTTTATCATTTTGTTTACTATATTTTTGAACTAATAAAAAAATCTGTGTATAATATAAACCTTGGATTTTAAATATTATTATAGGACTATAAAAATGCATGTTCAATGTCCCCACTGCCAAACTATATTTCGTGTCACAGCGGCACACCTGAATATCGCTCAGGGACATGTTCGTTGTAGTCACTGCCATAGTATTTTTAATGCAACTAATCATTTATTAAGCCAATTACCCAAACAAGCTGTAGCGAAACAAACAGATAAATTTCAAGAAGAAGATGTGCCAGAATTATTAGAAGAAGATGTTTATGAGGAAGGCCGTTCTTGGGGATCATTCTTTTTTTGGGCATTGCTGGTAATTTTATTTGGGGCAATATTAGCTGGCCAATATATATGGTATTGGCAACCAAATAAATTACTGCAACATAAAGAAGTTAGGCCTTGGCTAGAAAGATTTTGTTATAATTTTTTATGTGAATTACCCCCAACTTACGATATTGCTAGTTTTTCAATGCAAGATCATATTGCTCAAGTTCACCACGAAATTGATGATGCAATCCAATTTGAAGCAACTTTTACCAATACTGCCACTTTCCCACAACCGTATCCTGATTTACAATTGACTTTTGAAGATTATAATGGGAAACCTATTGCCCAACGTAACTTTACTGCAATAGAATACTTACAACAATCTCCTGTAATCGGGCAGCAGATGCGACCGCAAGCATCAGTGCATATTAAATTAGAGCTATCAAATGTGAGTGATTTTGTAGAAGATAATACTGTTATTGCTGGCTATCATTTTGAGTTTTTTTAATATGAATATAAGAAAAATTACATTAGTTTTATTATTAATAATTATATCTACTACATTGATTAGTTGCAGTTTTTCTAAAACTAAACATCATAGCAGTAGTGTAGTTCAATACCTTTATCCAGATAAAAAGCCAATAGAAACTCCTAAAATTCCAGCTTTAAATTTACCTTTAAGAGTAGGGATTGCATTTGTACCAAGTATAAATAAAAATCTTACCGAAAGAGATAAGATTGATTTAATGCGAGAAATGAGTAAACATTTTAAACAATATAATTTTGTTAAGTCTATTGAAATAATTCCATCTGCTTATCTGACTTCAAAAGGTAGTTTTGCTAATTTAGATCAGATTAGTACCATGTATGACATTGATATAATAGTTTTAATTTCTTATGATCAAACTAGATTTACTGATAGCAGTTTAGCTTCTATAACTTATTGGACTTTAGTGGGAGCTTATATAATACCAGGAGAAAAAAATGATACTCATACGATGGTAGATGCTGCTATTTACGATATAAAAAGCCGAAAAATGTTATTCCGTTCTCCGGGGATTAGCCATATAAAAAGTCGAGCTACACCAGTTAATTTATCAGAACAAATTCGAATTGACAGTATGGAAGGTTTTAAGTTAGCAAGCCAAGAGCTAGTATTAAATATTACTGAACAACTTCGATTATTCCAAGACAAAGTTAAAGAAGCACCACAAGATTATAAAATTATTCATAAACCAGGTTATCAAGGAGGTGGTGGCAGTGTAGATATTTTGCTTATGTTACTGTTACTAGTTGGAATAATCTTATACAAGAAATCTTAGGTTTTATGGTGTGGATATTTTATTATGTTCCAAAGGTAATACCGGCTGTTCATCCATATCTACACTATGAATTAGGCTACCATTTACTTCAGCACCCATAGCCATTTCAATCAGATTATAGTATACATTGCCAATAATACGAGCATTAAGTGCTAGTTCTGTATGTTCTTCAGCGTATACATTACCTTGTACAGTACCATTAATAATTACATTTGGCACTCGTATATCTCCTTTAATAGTTCCTTGCTCACTTAAAGTTAATACTGAACTATCTTCATCTTTAAGAGCGATTATATTGCCCTCAATTATACCGTCAACATGTAAACCACCACTAAAGGAAATTTCTCCTTTAATTTTAGTACGTTGACCTATTAATGAATCAATTCTAGTAACTTTTCTTTTACGGTTTCCCCACATAATTTATTCCTTTAGTTGTAATTCTTCCCATTTGAAATTAATTTCTTCGGTAACTTGATTATTTTTGGTTGCTAAATAAATAATAAGATGTTCTGGCACAAAGTTTTTAGGCAAAATAATTTTACCAGTAAAACGTTGAAAATAATTAATTTTATAGTTAATAGCTGGTATAGAATCTTCAGTGATAGTTACCATATTAAACCGTTTAACTTTACCATTTAACTTACCAACCAAGTTTATTTGAACTGTACCATTAGCAGTTTTAGTATTCTGTTGGGTTAATACTAACTTATAAATATAATCTTTCGCTATTTTATGTAATGCAAAACTACTGACTACAACTCCTGATTTAGTCGATGGAGAATTAACTAAATGTTTATAAAAATTAAGTTCTTCAGTTGCATTAAGATGTTGTTCTTGTAATTGACTTAAAGACTGAGCTATTTCTTCAGCAGTAGAAATTACTGTTTCCAACTTTAACTTTAATTTTTGAGTTTCTGAAATGGTTGGTTGAGTTGGCTGGTTCTTTAAATATTGTTCTATAAAATTTTGTTTATCTTGCCGTAATGCTTGAACACTAGTATTCCACAAATATAATCCACCCACAATTACTGTTATTATAGTTGTAAATAATAAAAGTGGACATAACCAAGGGCGATGTTGTTTGACTGCCATCACAGTTGGAACTGGTTTTTGTTTAGATGGTAAAGGATGATGATAAAAAATTTGCATATTTTTAAGGTGCCAAGGCTACATTGGTTAAGCCGGTATTTTCTGGTAAACCGTTCATAATATTCATATTTTGTATAGCTTGACCAGCAGCACCTTTAACTAAATTATCGATCACTGATAATATAACTAGTCGGTTATTAGATTGATGGACAGCTAATTGACATATATTAGCTCCTCGCACATTACGGGTTTCTGGATACGAATTTAACGGCAATACATCAACAAAAGCTTCATTTTGATAACGTTGGATGAATATATCTTGAATTTCAGCTAAGGAAATTGAGCGTAAAGTTTTGCTATATAACGTAGCTTCAATGCCTCTAATCATTGGTAATAAATGAGGTACAAAAGTTAAATCTACTGGTTGTCCAGCAGTGATATTTAAACTCTGGCAAATTTCTGGCCAATGTCTATGACCAGCAACATTATAAGCTTTAAAACTTTCCCCAGCTTCACTCATCAAAGTTGATACATTTGCTTTACGACCAGCTCCACTCACTCCTGATTTTACGTCAGCTATCAAGTCATTGAGATCAATAATACCAGCTTCAATTAATGGTAAGAAACCTAATAATACGGCAGTTGGGTAACAACCAGGATTAGCAATCAAACGTGCTTTGGCTATTTTAGCTCGATTTAATTCTGGTAAACCATAGACTGCTTCTTCAAGTAAATCTGGACAGTTATGAGTCATACCATACCATTTTTCCCATACTGTCACATCTTTGATTCTAAAGTCTGCCGCCAAATCAATTACTTTAACCCCATCAGCTAGTAAGGTTGGAGTATCTTGCATGGCAATGCCGTTGGGAGTAGCAAAAAATACTATGTCGTTGGCAGTTAAATTTTCTGGTTTAGTAAATTTTAAATCTAAATGTCCACGCAAATTTGGAAACAAATCAGTTACATTTTTACCAGCTTCAGTACGAGAGGTAATAGTTTGAATTTGGACTTGAGGATGATTAACTAATAGACGCAATAACTCAACACCAGTATAACCAGTACCACCAACAATAGCTACTTTAATCATAATTTTAATTAGTTAATAGTTATAATATTCAAACATTCTAACATACTGAGTTGTTGAAACAAGAAGTTTAATTAGTATTTTATGAATGAGGAAATGGTTAATTTAGTTTTTTTTAATCGATTTGACCATATCATCAACCAACAATATCTGACCCTGCTTATAAATTAAAACTTTTTTTACCTTATTATCAATGATTTCTTCTATATTAGATTCTGGAGTTCCCCACGCTCGCAATACTTGTTCTTCATTCATAGCTATTGTAATTTGTTTTTTTTCCACTTGTTCAGTTAATAATTGCTGCATTTCTGTACTTATAATTCCAGTTTTGCTCCAATTTGCTTGTAAATATTTAAGACGTTCTTGTTTAGTTTTCTCATCAGATTCTAATTTACTAATTTTATTATATTGTTCTTGCTGTTTTAAATTAGTAATGGCTTGTTGGCGAAATTTGGATGCTTTTTGCTTGCCAATTTTGGTTCCAGTATCATCAATTAGACGATTATATTCATCATATACTAATACTCTGGGATAATTTTCTGGATATAAAGGATTACGATACCAAGGTGGAAATATGCTAGATAAATGTGGAATATTAGTATTTAAATCTGTCCAAATATATAGCCAATTAGAAGGTGATTCTACAGATTGTTTTTCTAAATTAGGACTGATAATTGTTGGTAATTCAATAAACTTATGTCCACAATCTATTTTAGAAAACATCATGCCATCACAACATTTATCTCCACAAATACCTTGATTTTGTAAGCAACATGCCATTGTTTGACTTGAATATAATATTAATATTAAATTCAGAAGTTTCAATTGAACTTAACCTCATTATAAAAAAGTTTGATGAGTAAATCTGGAGACGATGATATGTAATTAAAGGAGATTGTATAGCTTTAAAGAAAAATATTTATATAGCTATTATGTCCATTTATTTAAGGTGGCAAATAGTTGTTTAGTATCAATCGGTTTAATAATATAATCATTCATACCTGCTGCTAAACTTTTTTCTTTATCATTCATCATAGTATTGGCACTCATGGCAATAATAGGCAAATCATTATATTTAGGATTTTTTCTAATTAATCTAGTAGTTGCATTTCCATTCATTTCTGGCATTTGTATATCCATAAAAATTACATCAAAATCATTAGTTTCAAGTATCTTAATTGCTTCTATACCATTATCGGCAACGGAAACTAGGAAACCTCTTTTGGTTAAAATTAATTTAACTAATTTTTGACTGATTAAATCATCTTCTACCAACAAAATTTTAGTATTATTAGTTACAATAGGTGGTGTAATATTTACTTCAGAAATTATTTGACTAAAATCATAGCCAAACGTAAGAATAAAATTAACAACTGTACCTTTATCTGGTTGAGATTCTAACCAAATTTTACCATTCATAATATCTATTATACGTTGGCAAATTGCTAATCCTAACCCAGTACCACCAAATTTGCGAGTAGTAGAACCGTCAGCTTGACTAAAGGAATCGAATAAAGATGGAATAGTTTCTTCACAAATTCCTATTCCAGTATCTTTAATAGAAAATTGTAGGGAAATTTCTTCTTCATGTTCATATATTTGACTGATATCAAGCGTAATTGTACCAGTTTGAGTAAATTTGATAGCATTGCCAATAAGATTAATAAGTATTTGTTCTAAACGTATAGGATCGCCTATAATACGCCTTGACGTTCCTTTATTTATCACACGTAATATTAGTCCTTTTTCTGCAATCTTGGTTTTGAATAATTTAGCCAGTTTTTTTAATACTTTTCCTAAACTAAAAGGTACATACTCTATCTCTAATTTATTTGCTTCCATATTAGAAAAATCTAAAATATCATTAATAATATTCAGTAAAGTATTGGAAGATGTATCTATTGTTTCTATATAATCTCTTTGTTCAGCAGTCAGAGTTGTATTCAAAATTAGTTGGGTAAATCCCATAATTGCATTCATAGGAGTACGAATTTCATGACTCATATTAGCCACAAATTCTCCCTTAAGACGATTAGCGATTTTAGCTTCTGCTTCTGCTTGTTTACGTTCCTGAATCTCTTGTTGTAATTTTTTATTTTTAGCGGCAAGCTGTAAATGTAAGTTTCTTAGTTCAAGATGAGTTTTTACTCGTGCTAATACTTCTTGTTCTTGCAAAGGTTTAGAAATATAATCTACTCCACCAACTTCAAACCCTTTTAGTTTATCTTCAACTCGATCTAAAACTGTCATAAAAATTACCGGAATATCTTTAGTAATACTGTTTGCTTTTAAACGACGACAAGTTTCAAGGCCATCTATTCCTGGCATCATAACATCGGATAAAATTAAGGCTGGTTGCAACATTTCGGCTCTTTTTATCCCGATCAAGCCATTTTTAGCAATAGCAATTTCAAATCCATGAGCTGTTAGAGAATCAACTACAACTTTAATATTATTAATATTATCATCAATGACTAAAATTACATTATGTTTATAATTCATCAAATTCATCCTTTTATATAAATTTTTGGTAGTCCTGAATAAAGTAGTGATTTACAAATTTTTAAATAATATTAGCATTATAGTGATGAATAAAAAACCAAATAGCTCCAACATGATTTG
>JASFYV010000212.1:0-4740 GCA_045046925.1 Candidatus Marithrix sp.
TTAGAAATCGTAAAGTTTCTATCAACTTTAGATTCTGTTGATCCAGGAGCTGATAACAATTTTCCTATTGGGGTATCGAGTGAAAATGGACATTTAGAAATCGTAAAGTTTCTATCAACTTTAGATTCTGTTGATCCAGGAGGTAATGATAATTACGCCATTATAATGGCAAGTGAAAATGGCCATTTAGAAGTCGTAAAGTTTCTATCAACTTTAGATTCTGTTGATCCAGGAGGTAATGATAATTATGCCATTATAATGGCAAGTCAAGAAGGTCGTTTAGAAGTTGTGAAGTTTCTTGCTAGTTTACCTTCTGTAAATCCAGGAGCTGATAGAAATTTAGCTATAATATCTGCAAGTGAAAATGGACATTTAGAAGTTGTAAAGTTTCTTGCTAGTTTACCTTCTGTAAATCCAGGAGCTGATAGAAATTTAGCTATAATATCTGCCAGTGAACATGGACATTTAGAAGTTGTAAAGTTTCTATCCACGTTGGATTCTGTTGATCCGGGAGCTAAATATAATTTTTCCATCGGATTAGCAAGTGAACATGGACATTTAGAAGTTGTAAAGTTTCTTGCTAGTTTACCTTCTGTAAATCCAGGAGGACATGATAATTTTTCCATTGGGGTAGCAAGTCGAGAAGGTCATTTAGAAGTCGTAAAGTTTCTTGCTAGTTTACCTTCTGTAAATCCGGGAGCTAATCATAACGGTGCTATTGTGGCTGCATGTAAAAATGGGCACTTGGATATAATAAAATTTCTATCCACATTGGATTCAGTAAATCTGGGAGCTAATTATATTTTTTACTATTAGATCCTGTATATAATTTATTGTAAATTATATTCTGTAAAAAACTTTATTATATATAGATTCCTAAATATAATTATCTATAATTATATTCTGTAAAAAACTTTACTATATATAGATTCCTGTATATAATTTATTGTAAATTATATTCTGTAAAAAACTTTACTATATATAGATTCCTGTATATAATTTATTGTAAATTATATTCTATAAAAAACTTTACTATATATAGATTCCTAAATATAATTTATTGTAAATTATATTCTGTAAAAAACTTTACTATATATAGATTCCTAAATATAATTATCTAGAATTATATTTCTTAATTAAATCATTATTCAATGATAAATTGATAATCACCCTTATCATCTTTCTTAACTGTAAATTTTCGTAGAACAAGTAATCTAACTCTAGTAATATAGTTAGTTTTTGATCTAGGAATAATTGGTTCTATTAAATCTGAAGTAGGCGTCACTTCAATATGTAGTGACTCTGAGTGAATTGATTCCGAATCATCAATATCGGGCTCTCCTAGGCAGTCAGATTCATCGGTAGAAGGTCCAACTAAGCGACAATGAAGAGAAACGTTAGATTCAAATGTCATAGCAACATCTGCATCTGGGCTAGCTGGATTATCAGAAAATGAAAATGCACAATATCCTGAATGTTCTGGAGCGCTTGGGAAATTTTTAACTTGATTGATTGAGAAGTGGTCTACATCCATATTATCAAACTTTTTAATTTCACCATATTTCAAAGTAACTTTATTAATTGAATCTGAACCTTCTCTAATATTATGGTTGTCTGTGGTATAATTAGAGTGATTATTAACTTGGGTAGCATTTTGATTTTCAGCTACCCAAAAAAATGCCAAACATGGATTTTTAGAATGAAGTGGAACATCTGCGACGCTACCCTCAGATGTAGGATTTAAAGAGTCACATTCAATTATATCACGATAGTAATAGTTATATTCAGATTTACATTTAAATTGTTTTAATTCATTATCAGTTACATACGAAAAATCACCCCATAATTCTGGCATTTTAATAGTATCTGTTGATTTGATATTCACATATTTATGATACAAATGTTTTGGAAGTTCTTTCCAAGTATTATCTGGTTGTAGTACTCTGACTCTTAGTAAATCTGTAATCTTTCTTCTAAAAAGGTATCTATGTTCAGCCTTAGTCTGGGATCCTTTATATAAAATTGGAAATCCTGATGATTTCAATCCAGGATAAAAAGAATAGAACCATGGTTGAGGCACATCAAAATTATGTGTCGGAAGAGATTCTGTCCAGTTAATTAATTCTGGTATATTTCCAATACCTATATTATATCTATCTCTCTTTCCAGATCCTGATTGACAGAACCATTGAGTATACATATCAGCCCAGGTATGATCCCATGAATTAAATAATTCATTGTTTTCTTTAAAAACTGCGCTTTCAACTATATTATTTCCCATATTTCGGCACCAGCAGATCTGAACCTTTCCTTTGAAATCTGGTCTAATTTTAATAGATGGTGATGTAAATTTCATATAACTATCATTAAGAAAATGAAACGTATTATATACAGAATATACAACTTCATCACCATCCATACTGGAGTTCATTTTAACTGGCATGGTGCTGGTCCATGTACATTTTTTGAAATCTCTAAAATGATTACATATCAGAGATTCGCTCAATCTATCAGTTTTATGTAATTGTTCTTGAAATGGTGTAATTGAAAGTAATTCATGTTTAAAAACTTTACTTGTCATCTTTATTCTTAAAGAATTGCATCTTTAGATCATTTAAAATCAACTTTATAGTTTTATGAGTTAATATTTCAAACTTTTAATTTCTAAATGTCCATTTCACTTGCCAATATAATAGAATCTATTTTCCATAGTTATTTCTCTAGTATTTCTGGTTATTCTGATATAACCAAGTATCCGGTATATAATAATATTTAATTCGTATATAGTGACTAATAATTATATAAATTTAAATTTATATAACAAATTGATATGTATATCAATTTACTTAAACCGATATATATCCTGATATTATAAGATTATATTTCAAAAGCATAAAAGGCTTAAAGATATTGTTTTTACATAAAAACCATTATATAACAGCCATGGATTCCCAAACACCTATTGAAAATAAGAAAAAGTATGACGTTGATGTCAAAGAATTTGAAGAACATCTCCGATCAATCGTCAAGAAACAAGTTGACCTTTCTCAAGTAACCAAAGAACTTGGTTGCGCTGGGAAAAACGGCCATTTGGAATTGATGGTTAAAGATGAAGCCACTGGCGAAACTGTAACTAAACGATTTGCTGAAGCTAATCTTCGCGCAGCTCAAAGTGAATTGTCTAGAGATATTTTAGAACTTCGTAAGTTCTTTGTTGAAGCTAAGAAAAAGAAGCGTAAGCCTCGTGATACCACTCAACAAGAATTACTCACTGGTACGTACACACCGTTGTACGCTGATGATGTTTTGCAAAATTTCCTCAATCAAGCTGGAGATAGTCAAGTTTCTGGATTTGGTGATATTCATCCTCTTAAGGTTGGAACCAAGTCCTACAAGCCTGATTTGTTGATTAATAAGCTCCAAACAGCTAAAGATGGATATATGATTCGAAATACTTTAACTTTGTTATTTTATATCTATTTGTATGTTAATAAGCTTCAAAACAATGAAAAGAAAAGTATTATTGCTTCCAACAATCATATGGATCAAGTATTTGGAGGTTTGATTGCTGGTCATTATACCGGATTCTACTATATGGATAGTTCTAATAAGCGTCAACCCTTCCAAAAGGATCAAGCTTATATGATTGCCAAAGAAATCCGCACTATTGAAGATAAGGATCTAATTGCAAAGAAGATGGCTCTTTACGAAGATGCCAAGCGAGCAGTTAGTAATGCAACTGAGCGCCATGAAAAAATGGGAACTGATACCACAAAGTCTAGATTGGCTAGCGCTGAATGTCGCTTGGAAAAGGCAGCTGACGTGTATAACACTCTAGTTGAAAAGTATAATGCTCTTATTGAAGAAGCACCAAAAGCCTTAGAAGAAAGTGGCCGAACTGAAGCTATTCCTAAATTTGTTCCTTACACTCAAGAAATCACTGAGGAAGACGCTCAAAAGTTCGAGCATTATAAGCATGCTATGACTAAGCTTAAGGGAGCTGCTAGGGATAAGTATATTGCTGAACATGAAGCTGTAGATTTTTCCACTTATGGAATTACTAAGAATTCATATCCTAACTTTGATGAAAAGAATATGGACATTTTCATGCTTCAAAAGATCACAGGTCTCAATTATGATACACTAGCTCGTTTGGAAAATGAAGATGAGAAATTTGATAAAATTAACAGTGGTGAATGTCGTGAAATGATGACAGAAGATCACAATTTGGTTCAAGAAGTAAATAATGAATGGTGGGATTTGATCCATATCTTCAACTTGCCTCAAGATGAACAAAAATTGGAACCTCGTTCTATTGTAGGTAAAGAAATGAAATTAAACATGGCTAAGGCTTGAAGTGTTAAACATTTTTAAAAAACTAAAAATTATATTATATTATATAATATAACTATTTGTATGTTCTCCTGACAGCTAATCTTACTAGCCAGAGAATAATAACTAAAATTAATGCAGCTATGACAGCCGATAATAATACTTTTCCAGTATCTACTTCTTTAGTGTAATTTTTCAAAACAAATGTAGGTTTCAAAGAGAAAAGTAATAACCAAAATAAAACTGTAAAAATAATAAACCATAAAATTAAAGCACCCAACCAACCCCATTTATAACCCATCACTTTACCACATGGATCCTCTTTAGGTTTTTCACATGGATCCTCTTTAGGTTTTTCACATGGATCCTCTTTAGGTTTTTCACATGGATCCTCTTTAGGTTTTTCAC
>JASFYV010000213.1:0-5334 GCA_045046925.1 Candidatus Marithrix sp.
TGTAGATGAACATAAAGAAACTTTAGAATTAAAGTTGTCAGACTTTGAATGGCTTCCTAATTCAAATATAGAAAAGATTACAAAAATACTAGCTAAAGACGACGATGAACGGTGTGCTATAATACAAAGCTCCGTTTACCATGCTCATAGGAAATTACGAATGTCTTCCGTTAAATGTGAAGAATTTAAATATACATGTATACATTCTACACCTAAAAGTGGTACACGTTATATGTATAGTAATACTAATAAAAATGGTCATTTTGGAATTTCTAAAGTTATTTTCGGTGAATCTGGAATAACTAGTCCAGTCATAGATTTAGATGGCCAATATGGAATGACTCAGGGAGCAATGGCGATAGTATGTTCAGAAATTGTAGAAGCAGAAAATATATGTAAAGCTTTGCAGTCTGAAGAATTTACAAAAGTTATTAAAAGTTGTATGTTTTCTTTATTTAGAATTGACTGGCAGTTATTTACATATTTTAGAAAAGACTTTTGGAAAGAATTTGTCTAGATGTTGTTAATTTTAAAAAACTCAATTACTTAGAGTTTAAAAAAACTTACAATATACCATTATTTAATTCTTTGATTCAAGAACGGTATATTGTAAGTTTTTTTAAACTCTAAGTAATTGAGTTTTTTAGTTAATGGATTCAAGATAAGCTACACATTCCAAGTTATTATTGTCTTTAGCATATCTAAGAGAATAACTGTCAATAGGGCACTTATTTTCACCAAGGTATCTCACACATTCTATATTCCCATTTCTTGCAGCATATCTAAGACAAAATTTATCAATTAGATTTCCACTTTTATGTAGATATTTTAATGACTTTAAATTTCCACTTTCTGAAGCAAGTCTACATAAAAGTGGCGCTGTAGGACAATTATTTTCAACAAGATACTTTACACATTTAGATTGTCCATTTCTTGTAGCTGATTTGAGTGTATAGTCACACAAAGAAATTCCATTTTTATGGCAATACTCTAGACAATCTAAATGGCCATTTAGAGCTGCATAACTAGAACAATATCTATTTAAAGGTACTTTGTTTTCATGTAGATATTTTAAACACTTTAAATTTCCACCACGAGAAGCATTACTGCATATACTTGCATCAGTTATATTAACACTTGTTTTCATCAAAGATTTAATACATTCTAAATGTCCATATGTTGCTGCTATGTACAAATTCTTACATCCTTCTTTTTCCATGCAAAATTCTCCAGGAGTTGTATATGGAATGTCCCATTTATTTGCTAGTTCTAAATCATTTTTAGATAATTTAGAACTGCATATATTCTTTAATGATTGTGACATGTTAATTGGTTGTATATGTTACTATTAATTACTCTAATTACAAATTAAGAAATCATTTTTTATAATTGATATGATAAGATGTGAAATAGTATAATATCTGATAATTTTTAAAGCTTATATTTTAAAAATATACTATAAATGGCGTTTAAAATTACACCATGGGTTGCATTAATTGTTTTCGCTCTTATTATTGTATTCTCAGTTGTAATTGCTTTTTATATGCAATCTTACCAAAATTTTGATAAAAGTAGAATTCGTGTCTTTACAGCAACATTAGCAGGGTTAGGTATCATAGTTACTATGTTATTTTACTATAGTATTGTTTCAGTCCAACAGCAACAACAGCAACTAACTACTATTCAAGAAACAGCTAGAATTTTCAATGATGTTAATAATACAATTTTAAATGAGATTAAAGAATCTAGCGAATTTATTCCCAATTTTACAAATTCTATATTGCCATTGATAATATGTGATGTGATTCCTGAACCAGATCACGATACAAGTATTAATTGTACTCGTAAATATATATTAAGTTATAAGATTTTTACGGTCTGGCAAGATGTTGGTCTGTCTGAATTTTTCATCCAAGTAGAACCTGAAGCTTATATTTCTGGATTTTTACAGCAAGCCAACAGTGCACAGTTATTTGAACAATGGAAAGTTATAAATTTGAATTTTAATAATAAAACTAAGCGATTGGGAGCTTTATTATTTGAGTATGCGCTTCCAATTGAAGAACAAACTAAAGAAGAGTATATTAAAACCGCTAACAAACTTATCAAAGATCCAAGATTCTCAGAAATTTAAAAATGAAATCGTTATTTACTAGTATTAATAGCATTTTTAAAATATTAACAATGCCATTTAATAAAAATCTAGCAATAATTAAAGTAAAAGCTAATGAAATTGAGAAAGATTGGCTCAAATTAGTATCTGAAAATTTCATTACAAATCCGATCGTACATTTTAATAATTTAGAGTTGTCTAGAATTATTAAAATGTACGATCAACAGTCATACGACTTTATAGTTAATAATATAACTCAAACTCACGTTTGGTATGATTCAACTTATGAAAATCACTATCACGATGAGTATTCAAAATGTTATTTTGAATATATTATTAATCTAAAATCTGGAACTAAAATAACTTTTAAAGAAAATATATTTGCTGTTTATATTGATGATCTTCAATTATTAGAAAATGAAACTGTTCTAAAACCGTTATATCACTTTCACTTTAATGAATCTACATTGAAGAATGATTTTCTTAGTAAATATGGAATAAATCTTCAATATTTCACCATTTAGTTTTATTTGACTATGAAAGACCGTAGAGTTTTTTAAAACTAAATTTTTGGTGTCCATATCCTAATGGATGGGATTCATAACTTAATTTTAAATCAAACGATTTAAAATTAATCTTAGGTTCAAATACGTTATTTATTTGAACGATTTAGTATCGCTGGAAAAATCACTATGGGATTCTGCTCGTTTATTATAATGTTCATCGGAATCATTATCAGATTCATCAGATCCATCTCTGTCCAATCTACTTTGAGATGTCTCATCTTTGATAATACTAGATGATTCTGAATCAGAGTCTTCGCTCTGATAATTATCAAAATCGCAATCAGTTGATGTAAAGTCAGAACTGCTACTACCACTATCTCCGTTAGAGTTGTTAGTCGCTAAGACAACAATCAAAACAATAACTGCAATTAACAAAATTAAGATAGCCAGGGCCATTCCATATCTATAACCATACATATTAATTTTTATATGAGAAAAATATATAATTTTAATTTTTAAATAATTTCATTCACAAGAAATCATCGTAAAAGCTGTCTAGAACTTCTGGCGTATCTAATAGTGTAATATAAACATCAGGATTTATTGGAGTATCATTATTCCTTAATTTAATTAAAAAATTAAGGAATATTTGTTTCATAAAATTAAAACATGGTTTGAAACAATTATTTTTCATTTATTGTGTGAAAATCTTCTTCATTAAAACAATTTTATTCATGATTAAATGAACGATAAAAGTGAATTGAGTCTTCTAATTGAGCGCCTAAAGATCGGTTTATCTAAAAATGCTTCATATTTAAGTACTATTAAATATCCTAAATTACTAATCTTATCTCTTCAAGAATTAAATGATTTAATCGGTAATGAAAAGGTTAAAGACTCTGTAGCTACACAAGTATCTCATTTAATCATGGTTAAAAGAAGATCCATGAAAAACTCAGGAACTAAGGATGAAGATGTTATGTTGAACACCGTTTTATATGGACCACCAGGTGTTGGTAAAACTTTAGTAGGAAGCAAATTAGCTAAAATATGGTATAGCTTAGGTTATTTAGACGATTCTAATAATCCCAATGTTAAAAAGAGGGAAGTTGGTGAATTACTTAGAGATACTCTTAAAGATAATGGTTTGGGAGGAGGTGGAGATACTACAATGGTCATTTACATTATGTTCTTAGTTTTAATGATTTCTGCTAGTATTGCATCTGTAGCTTGGTCATTTTACAATAAGTTTGGAGGTGTATATACTTTAGTGGCTGCTTGTACTGTTGTGGTATTTATAGCTTTTGTGGGTTATTATATTTCTTCAATCTTGGAAGAAGAAAACAGTTCTAAAATAGAAGATTCTATTAAAGATAATATCTGTGATGAAACTACTACAAATTGTAAAAATAACGGATCTCAACTTCCAGCAGATGATCAAATTATTAAAATTTTAGGTCGTGATGATTTTGTTGGTAAATATGTTGGTTGGACAGCACCTAATACCAAGAAAGTATTAACTGAAAATTTAGGTAAAGTAGTTTTTGTTGATGAGGCCTATTCATTGATTGAAGGTCCTCATGATGAATTTGGAATGGAAGCTTTGACAGCTATGAATAAATTTATGTCGGAACATGCTGGTGAAATCATTATTATCTTTGCTGGTTATAAGGATTTAATGGAAGAAGGTATTTTCAAAATGCAACCAGGTTTAGTTAGAAGAATGATGTGGAGTTTTGATTGTTCTGGTTATAATTCTTCTGAGTTGTTCAGTATTTTCAAATTACAATTGAAAAATAAAGGTTGGTATTTATCTGATGAACGTAAAACCTATGATTTAATTAATGATAACTATGAAGTTTTTAGTGGATATGGTGGTGATACAGAAAGAGCTGGGTTTTTTGCAAGATTAGAACATTCTAGAGATTGTATGGATCCAAATATCAATATTAAACTTGATTATTTGGAACCACATCATATTAAGAAAGGAATTGATAAATTACGTGAAAATAATATTAATAATAAATCTTCAAGAAATAATGAAAGTAATAATCCTCTAGCTAATGTAATGAGATTATTAAATTCTAAAACTCAACAAGATTCAGCTTTGGATGATTTATTAGTTAGTGGTGATAAATTAAATAAATAAGTTATTAAAAATTTTATGTTATCAACATAAAATGACATCAAATTGGTCTAAATGGGCCCCAATATTTATAATGTCAATTGTACTTATTTTAACATATATTATTGCGGGTAAATCACTTAGTACTTGGTATCGTCAAATAAACAAGGCATCATTTAGCCCTCCGTCTTGGGTTTTTGTAGTTGCCTGGATTAGTATCTTTACTTTACTTACGATATCTTGGGTAAGATCAAATTTAATTATTGATTCTGATTCAACATTTCAATTAGCTAATTGGGCCTTCTCGATTAATATTTTTATACTTCTAGCATGGGTGATCTTTTTATTTGGTGACCATAATCTTTTCATTGGATTTCTACTAAATATAATGCTGGTCTTAGTGGCTATTTGGTTAATTGCCACATTAAGTTTTGATCCAATTATTGTTAGTTTCATTAGTATCTATTTAGCTTGGCTATTATTTACACTGGTTCTTAATTGGTATATGTTAAGAAATAATACAATTAATAGAACTGGTAATTGTATTATGTGAAAGTTTAAAAAAACTAAGTAGTTATAAATTTATAACT